>NZ_JBHIRD010000156.1:0-500 GCF_042196905.1 Bartonella sp. AA89HNZF | reverse complement strand
TTTGAACCGCTTGTCATGAGTTGGATATAATCGATAATCAAGACATCTAGACCATGTTGTCGTTTAAGACGCCTTGCACGGGCGGCCAATTGTGCAAGGGATACACCCCCCGTTTGATCAATATAAAGAGGGATTGTTTGTAAGGAACGCATTGCGTAAATGATGTTGGTAAATTGCTCTTCTGAGATATTACCACGACGCATATCAGAAGAAGAAACCTTTATTTGCTCTGAGATAATACGAGTTGCAAGCTGTTCTGTTGACATCTCAAGTGAGAAGAAACCTACAATACCCCCTTCATTGGCTTGGCTGTTATCATGACGCTTGCAAGCATTGGCAATATTAAAAGCAATATTGGTCGCCAGAGAGGTTTTCCCCATTCCAGGGCGTCCTGCAAGGATAATTAAGTCAGATGCTTGTAATCCTCCCATTTTTTCATCAAGGGTTTTGATATGGGTAGCTATCCCTGAAAGCTGTGAGGAACGCTTTTTCGCAGCGCT
>NZ_JBHIRD010000155.1:0-503 GCF_042196905.1 Bartonella sp. AA89HNZF | reverse complement strand
TTATGGTGTATAAACGCATATAAAACGCATTGCTATAAACATCTCATAAAAGATAGCATTCATAAAAAAAAGCCGTGTCAAGTGATATGACGCGGCTTTCAAATAACGATTATAATGATAAAAAATAATCATCCACAATGGAGTAATGAATGCATATATACAAAACGTATCATATTGCAAGCGCTCTATTAGAGATATGAAAACTTATCAAAAGGAATGTAAATGTGCGTATGATCTTTAATCACTCTTTTGAATGGGAGAGCCTATAAATGCTTTTTGTTTCTCTCAAACGTATTAATCATAACGTCTTTATCTTTTAAAGAGATTCATTGAAAACAAAGCCCATGATCATGATGCTTCTTTTAAAACGTTTCAATATACTAAGCTCAAAATCGAGCTGAGTGAATTCACATAACGCATTCTATAAAATCAAAACGCTTGTTAGCTTTAACAAAACTCGTTTTTTACATTTACGAGTATTGGTTTTCAAAACAATCTCTCAT
>NZ_JBHIRD010000154.1:0-503 GCF_042196905.1 Bartonella sp. AA89HNZF | reverse complement strand
TCAAGTTGTTTTGTACGCTCTTTAGCACTAAAGGTTCCATCAATATGGGCAAGGGTACAGTTAAGAGGAGGAGTATCTTTATAGTTCTTATGAAGAGCGCGCAAAGATTCTTGCACTTTTTCTTTTTTGAATCTCTTGCATACGCGTTTAGAAGTCTCAATATCTTTGCAAAAAGCTAAAGCTCTACGCATGGGCTTGGGGTCATCTTTAAGATCAAGTTTCAGATCCATTTTGGTAAGGGCTCTATAACAGCCATTAATCTTGGTCCTATCGTCAAGAATAAGTTCATAATTCTTATCGGTAATCAGATGTTGAATGGACTGGCTTACTTCTTTTTCGTTGACAACTAATATGATAACTTTACAAGGTGCTAACAGCTTATCCTCTAAAGCACGTGAAAAGTTGTAAGTGTAAAGTTGTTTGCCATAGAGTTTTTCATTATCCATGGACACCAAAACGTTATTGGATAAGAAAGCATTCCTTTTCAGCTTGTCACTAAAGAT
>NZ_JBHIRD010000153.1:0-503 GCF_042196905.1 Bartonella sp. AA89HNZF | reverse complement strand
ATCAAATCTTTTGCTTCTTGTGTTGAATTGGTCAAACCCCAAAAGTTATTTTCCATAAACTTCTGATAGCCCGCGACTAGAAGTTCTGAGATAGCAGAATCCGCTTCTGGGAACACAACAAAATAAAGCGGTTCATTTTTATTTTCTGCATGTTGAACCGCATAAACAGCGGCTTCCTCTGGTGGAGTAAAGATGCCATTAAAGGACACATGCACCTTGCCATCAGCACCCTCTTGTAAATGCTGCTTTTCTTCATCCGTTAAATAATGTGCGTGAGGTATTGGTTGTCCACGAGCGTCTTTGATATACTGTCCATTTGCATCTATTTCATAGATTATATTACCCTTTTCATCACGGTCGACCACGGCGATGGGATGCTCTTTGATAAACATGGTTTTATAGGAGTCATCGCTGTATTTAAACCCGTCTTCTAAAAGTTGTGTCGCCATTTCGCGGTTTTCATGGACGATTTGTTCCAGCTTGCCTGCATCGAGCTGTTGTAC
>NZ_JBHIRD010000152.1:0-503 GCF_042196905.1 Bartonella sp. AA89HNZF | reverse complement strand
GGGTATCTCTATGTGCAAAAAATACGAATTAACCAGTGAAATCAAAAAAATCAAACATGCTCTTACTCGAAATATTATAAACCTTTATCGCATTAAAGCTTTAAAAGATTTTGATGATGTAAAGGCGGGGTCTTTAGGCGGCTTTATTGAAAAGGAAGTTAACCTATCCCATGATGGTAATTGCTGGGTGTATGATGAGGCTTGTGTCTATGGTCATGCAAGAGTGTATGAAAATGCAAAAATACGCCATTTTTCTCAAGTCTGTGGTCAAGTTTATGGCAATGCTGAGGTCTATGGAAAAGCTTTTATCTCTCAATATGCTAAAGTTTATGACCATGCTTTTGTCTATGGCAATGCTCATGTTTATGGCAATATTTATGGTAATGCTCATGTGAATGGTAGTGCCCGCATTCTTGCTGATGCTCATATTTATGATCATGCGCATGTTTCTTATGATGCTACGGTTTTTAGTTATGCACGCGTTTATGGTCATGCCAAGGTTT
>NZ_JBHIRD010000151.1:0-508 GCF_042196905.1 Bartonella sp. AA89HNZF | reverse complement strand
GAGACAGTTGCGCATTGATGCCAACGCCGCCTTCAATTGCAGGTCCCATAGGATCAAGGTCAAAATCTCTGCCAATCTGGATGGTACCATTATCACCAAAGGTTTTGATCAAGTTTACTTTTCCATAGAAAGACATTGGACGGTTGCTTTCAGTGGAAATGGTTTTTGTCAAACGTCCACCAACACGGATCAACCATTGAGAAGGATTGTTCATATCAACGGTAAAATTATCAGCATCTTCAATGGTATTAAACATCAAATGTTGATAGGCAATTTGTGCTTGTGGCTCAAATGTTAAACTCTCCATTCCGGTTGCAAACTCTTTGCCAACGGTGGTGGAGATACTCAACATTTTGGCATTTTGCAATTTTGCGGTTTTGCCAATGATAGCATTGCCGATATCTCCTTTTAGAATTCCATAGGATAAAAGCGTATCCATATAGAAACCATTGTCATGCTGCACGCTGCCATAAGCTGTTAGTGACCATTTATCCAATGTGCTCTTACT
>NZ_JBHIRD010000150.1:0-508 GCF_042196905.1 Bartonella sp. AA89HNZF | reverse complement strand
TTATCCATATGGATGAAAGTGATGCCCCCAATTTGCCTAAAGCAGAGACAGCAGCCGAAACATCTGAAAAGAACGAACAAGAAGAAGAGAAAAAAGGCGGTGTTATTGCAAGCTATCATGATATTCGCACTGGTGAAAAAAAAGAAGTCAAGGTTGGAAAACCAACGTTTCATGAACTCAAATATACCTACCACAATCAATCAGAAGCTGTTGCAGCCATTGCGGCTTATCGCAATAAATCATCGCGTGGGAAATCTTCTTTCTCATGTGATATCGGTGGTGATCCGTTTGTACAAGCAGAAGCAAAGCTTGTTCAGCAGCCCCCTTTCCGCCCCTATATTCCAGCAGAATGGCGCATCAAAAGCGTTAAAAACAAGCTTGATAAAACGGGTGGTTACACTACAAAAATAGATTGCGAGCTTTTTGATGAAGCCCAAGAAAACACAGCTGGAAACGTTGCAAACACCACACCAGACAAAGATGATACCCTTGACCCAAACGCCCCACC
>NZ_JBHIRD010000149.1:0-518 GCF_042196905.1 Bartonella sp. AA89HNZF | reverse complement strand
TCTAATTTTGAGCGTATAGGTAAATCATCAATAACCGTGGTCGTATCTTCTAACGCAAGTTCTTGAGAAGCAGCAACGATTTCAAGAGCATCGCTTACGTCTTGTTTTTTGTGCATATGGTGAATTATTTTATTAAAATTGTCATCATGGGCACGTAAAGCATTGAGAACTTGCCAGATGACATTATACTTTTTGTTGTTTTCTAAGGCTATTTCCGGCGGAATGTCAGCGGGTATCCCAATGGGTAGAATGATATAGCCTCTTTTTTTACCCTCTGCTCGACGCATGACGCGTCCTATCGCTTGAATAATCTCAATTTGACTTTTACGCGGGTGTAAAAATAGAACAGCATCAAGAGCAGGAACATCAACACCTTCAGAAAGACAGCGTACATTGGTAAGTACACGGCAGGTATTTTCCCCCGCATCTTCCTTTAACCAGTCAAGTTGTTTTGTACGCTCTTTAGCACTAAAGGTTCCATCAATATGGGCAAGGGTACAGTTAAGAGGAGGAGTATC
>NZ_JBHIRD010000148.1:0-521 GCF_042196905.1 Bartonella sp. AA89HNZF | reverse complement strand
TTTGCTATGTCCAGGTGCTTTGGCACTAAAAGCAAAAAGCTGAGTCAAGTCAGTGTTTTTAACTCCCGGAATACCAATGCGAGGGCGCTCGCCCCTAGCGGGGGGCTTGAAGTGCAAACCAAAAATCCACATTTTATCGACATTTCTGATTAAGCAAAAGACGCGATTTATAATCCATATTTCGCACTTTTTTAAAAAGTACCCAATTTTATAGTCTTTGAGATTATTTTGATTTTTCTTGCCAATTTTCTGAAACTACTTTATTACTTAAAGGGTGAGTTTGGTCGTATACGCGACGATCAATAGGGAACTGAAAGCCCGAAACCTCGATACATAAGAATGAACCCACTTTTGTGGGTGTCCCGGGATTCCGGGAGATTTTGCTATGTCCAGGTGCGATGAGCACTAAAAGCAAAATGCTGATTCGAGGTCAGTGCTTTCAGGCTCCCGGAATACCAATGCGAGGGCGCTCGCAACCGGAGGGGGGCTTGAAGTGCCAACTAAAAATCCACATTTTATCG
>NZ_JBHIRD010000147.1:0-521 GCF_042196905.1 Bartonella sp. AA89HNZF | reverse complement strand
GATGCCGGCAATAATATCACCCTATCAGAAAGCTATGATACCTCTAACGCAAAAGAAAAGCATGAAAAGTCTTTTGCTGGTGTGACAGGCTCTGTCAATGTGGGCATTCTTGGTACAGTAAAAGATGTAAAGGATGCAGTCAAACGTTTTGGTCATGGGGATACAAAACACAAAATCGGCAATGGTCTTATTGCTGGTCTAAAAGGCTATGATCTCTATAGCAAAGGCAAAGGTCTTTATAATGAGATGAAGGGTGGAAACCTTAAACAGTCTATTCGTGATATTGCTGATGTTTCTGCTAGCGTAGCCGTGGGCTTTAAGACAGAGAAGGCAGAAGCCTCTGTTCAGACTTCTACCGCGGTAACAGGTACAATAGAAGCAGGACGCGCTGTTAATATGCAAGCCCACAAAGGTAGCATCCATGGTGTTGGAGCCGATATTATCGCTGGTACAAACCCGATGCAAAGCAATGATGAACAGAGCGGGAATATCACCATGGGAGCAGGTAAAGATATCATCTT
>NZ_JBHIRD010000146.1:0-526 GCF_042196905.1 Bartonella sp. AA89HNZF | reverse complement strand
AGAAGATTTCTAATGATATTAATCTTACAAGTGCTGCTGCAGTTCTTTATGATAAAGAAAACGATACCGTTAATTATGGTAGCGTAACTTTAGGTGGGATGGATAATCAAGTCCCTGTTGCTCTCCATAATGTTAAAGATGGCATAATTGCGCAAGGATCGCATGATGCAATCAATGGGAACCAAATTAATAAAATATCTGGAGATATAGCAAATTATTTTGGTGGTGGTGCCTCATTTGAAAATGGTGCCTTTAAAGGACCAAACTATAGTTTATCTGTTATTGTTGAAGATGGTCAGGTGGCAAAAGCTAATTATCATGATGTTGGCTCAGCTTTGAGTGGGCTTGATGCAAATGTGAAGAGTGTAAATAGTCATCTCACGAATGTGGTCAATAATTTTACACAACAAATCAATGATATTACACAAGAAGTCAAAGGGGATGCGTTGTTGTGGAGTAATGATGAGCAGGCATTTGTGGCACAGCATGGAGAGGGAAAAGCCAATAGCAAAATTAAATTTCTTGC
>NZ_JBHIRD010000145.1:281-528 GCF_042196905.1 Bartonella sp. AA89HNZF | reverse complement strand
AACGAAGCAAAAGCAGCAGCAGAACGGGCGACAAGTGTTGATAGACAAGCGGTAAGTGCTGGTGCAGAAGCAGTCAAGAGCCTAGCGGAAGAAGCCAAACGAACAGCAGAAGGAGCCTCCACGATAGCTTCAGAAGCGTTGTCGAAAGCCAATGAAGCAAAGAAGGGAGCAGATAAGATAGAAACATTAGCTAATGAAAGCAAAACTCTAGCCGGAGAAGCAAAAGGTTTAGTGGAGGAAGTAAAGC
>NZ_JBHIRD010000145.1:0-236 GCF_042196905.1 Bartonella sp. AA89HNZF | reverse complement strand
TTAGCAAAGAAAGCAACAGAAGATATTGTTTCTATCAATGCAAAGGCTTTAACAGCAGAAAGAGTAGCGAACGAAGTCAAAGGTAGTTTAGAAACCGTTGTCACGTCGGCTTCTAAGGCAAAAGCTCTAGCAGAAGAAGCCAAAGAGCTAGCGGAGGAAATGCAAGATGAATCGAACGAAGCGAAGATTGCTGCTAATGCGGCAAAATTGACAGCCAATTCTGCGGCAACAGATGC
>NZ_JBHIRD010000144.1:0-530 GCF_042196905.1 Bartonella sp. AA89HNZF | reverse complement strand
TGGCACTTGAGGTGGTTCATTATAGGCATTTTTAGGCCTTCCTTATATAATTTTGGTCCACATGCTTGCTCCACTTAGGACATGCAAGAAAAATTTGATTGATTCAGTATAGAACAGGTTTGAAATAATAAAAATTAGGATATTCGAGACTCTCATTTAACATACAAAATGAATAATTATTTTTATAAATCAATGTATCGTCATTTGTTTTACGATGTCGGGTCGCTTTGTGCTAGAATCAGTGTTAAGAAATGCTTTGAGTAAGTAAAAATTTTGTAATCTTTCATTCTTATTATTAAATAGGTGGTGCTTGATATTCGTTTTTTATGGTTTTATTCTACATAGCTAGTCAGTGTTTATTTATAGGTATAATACTTTGATTTATAATGATAATATAGTGTTATTCACCTTGAATGAGAGTCCTGAATATCGTAAGATTCTCTCATTTCAAATCTCCTTATATTGAAGCAATCAAGTTTTTCTTGCATGTCCTAAGTGGAGCAAGCATGTGGACCAAAATTATATAAAAA
>NZ_JBHIRD010000143.1:0-530 GCF_042196905.1 Bartonella sp. AA89HNZF | reverse complement strand
TTAAAGAGGAATTCCATGGACTTTACAGTGTTCACGCAACTTTTCAATAAAATTGATCAGATAACAAAAACATATGTCACGGACATTTCCTCAAAAACAATAGCTACAATTACACCCTTTGTATCAATCGGTATCACAATCGCTTTCATCATCTATGGTTGGCTCATCATTCGGGGTGCTATCGATATGCCACTTTCCGGATTCGTAAACCGTTTCCTGCGGATAAGTATTATTACTTCAATAGCTCTTACCACAGGACTTTATCAGAATGAAATTGCCAATTTGATAACACAAATGCCCTATGAGTTATCAAAGGCACTCATAACAAATCCACTCGATGATACACAATTAATGAATTTACTTGACAAAGCAGCAACCAAAGGATTCCAATATGCAGGCCGTCTTTTCCAAGAAACCGTCTTCTTCGAAGCCAATGGATTGCTTTACAGTCTCTTAGGAATCCTCATCTTGCTAGCAACAAGCCTCGTAGTCGCAATCGGTGGGGGTCTCGTCCTTCTGACAAAAATCGC
>NZ_JBHIRD010000142.1:274-532 GCF_042196905.1 Bartonella sp. AA89HNZF | reverse complement strand
CATCTTGGATTTCTCCTCCCGTTAAAGCTAATAAACCAGTTTCTGTTGCCTTATAAACGGGCTTGCCGATTAAATTATTCAACGCAATCGTTGTCGCCCCAACATTCTTGCCCTTCGCTTTAAAACAAAGCGTTATCCCATTCTTATACGCTAAAAACTGAGAGGGACTTTGAAGACCTATCGCACTCGTCTTTTGTTTATCATCAACCGTAACAACCCCTTCAATCACACCACCCGTATCCAATAAATACTCACGCA
>NZ_JBHIRD010000142.1:0-236 GCF_042196905.1 Bartonella sp. AA89HNZF | reverse complement strand
CCTTCTGACCAATTAATCAGATCATCCGCACCACCATTCTCCGATGCACTTAAAGACCAATCATAAATCGTCGACATCTCAACACCTCACGTCTTAATCGCAAACACAACACTCATATTTATCGGGCGTGTCTCACTGGCTCCAAAACTTGCCGATGGAACATCACGCATATGAAGATGCGTCTGCGGAAAGGCGAGCTTATGATGAACCCGTATATCCTCTGCTCTCACTCCCAA
>NZ_JBHIRD010000141.1:0-535 GCF_042196905.1 Bartonella sp. AA89HNZF | reverse complement strand
AAAATCTTACCACCTTCTTTTCGCGAAAGTTCTCCAGAGGTTCGTTGATTACCCCGTAAATGGAAAATATAAAGGCTTGAAAATTCTTCAACTAGGCATTTGCGTAAACCATCCATAGATTTTGTATCTATATAACTTGCATTTGTAACAAAACCAATCACACCACAATCTTTTATACGGTCACTTGCCCAGCGAATGGCACGAATATAACTATCATAAAGATTTCGCATAAGGCTTGCTTTAGATTGAGCGGCGTAAGTTTCACCAATACGGTTATTTAATATCGGATAAGGCGTATTCTTTGCATTATCATTAGCACTTTTTTGACCAGTTGAATAAGGAGGATTGCCAAAAATAACTTCAATATTGAGATTTTTCTGAAGTTCTAAATATTCACTGTTTTCCTTTAATAGACGTTGTATTAGATCTTGCTTTTTTAGCGTCTGAAACGTATCAGCCAAACCAATATGCTTGAAAGGGATATAATTTCCTTTCATAAGACCATGATAGGTTGCTTCGATATTAATGGCTGCTA
>NZ_JBHIRD010000140.1:0-538 GCF_042196905.1 Bartonella sp. AA89HNZF | reverse complement strand
GATATCCCTCTTGAAGCTTATGCGTATATCGTTAATGGCAAGCCTGCTCTTGAATGGGTTATGGGGCGTCAATGTGTAAAGATTGATAAAAAGAGTGGCATTGTTAATGATGCTAATCGCTATGCTGTTGAAACCGTTGGCAACCCTGCCTACCCTCTAGAGTTATTTCAAAAGGTTATTACCGTAAGTTTAGAAACAATGAAAATCGTAAAAAAACTACCAAAATTGGAAATAAGAGAAACTGAATAACTTATAAAGCATGCTCACATAATGGGTATGATAAACTCATAAGGGGTATAAGGTTTTATACCTATAGGTTCTTATATCCCTTTTATAAATTGCTGACATACAATCTTTAAAAGGATAATTTATCATGCGTTATTTAAAAAGAAGAAACTTGCACTTTTAGATACTCTTATTTACATTGCCTTTAAAAGATTAAACCGTAATCTAAAATGATAGCTTTATTGTTATCAGAAGCTTTATTTAAAGAGGGTTATGTATATTCATTTTCTTATATTACTTATAGGTTTTGAAT
>NZ_JBHIRD010000139.1:0-539 GCF_042196905.1 Bartonella sp. AA89HNZF | reverse complement strand
GCAATATCTATATGCGATTACGGTTACGTATGTTGCATACTGGTGAACCTCTTTTTTATAATATTAAAGTTTTATCTCATTACACGGGTTATTCAGTGAAGAAGTTTGAAGCGGCACTGAATGTTTTGCTTGAAGAAGGATATTTCATTCGTTTAGCAGATGGTCGCTTGTGGAATTTAGATGTTGAGGAAGAGCTCAATAACTCTAATGAGAATTTAGAAAAGGTATCAAAAACATCACGATCAAAGAGATTATCGGAGAGAGCAAAGAAAGCAGCGCAGGCAAGATGGGATAAACATACAACTTATGCTTGTGATGATGCTCAAGTTGCTGAAAATACTGATAAAAACGATGCTAAAGCAATGCTTAATGATGCTAAAGCGATGCTTAATTATGCTAAGCATGCTAAGCATGATGCTAAAGCGATGCTTAATGATGCCTATATATATAACAATAACATTAACAATAACATTAACATTAACAATAACAAAAAAAATAAAAATATTATTTTATCAAAAAGAGAAATTGATTTTGAAAAT
>NZ_JBHIRD010000138.1:0-544 GCF_042196905.1 Bartonella sp. AA89HNZF | reverse complement strand
CTGGTAGTAACATGTGGAAAGAATGGTGGAGAGTGATCATGAATCCCATAAGCTCCCATACTTGCCTTGGAGATGCGGGTCAAAAATGCCAAAAAAGGTATGGCTCATCTCATTTAAAACAAAAACCTTGAATTAAATCATGGAGGAAAAAAATGAAACAAACTTTAAAATTATTAAGCGCTGTAACTTTGTTAAGTATAGCTGGATGTCAGTTTAATAAAACTCCTGGAGGATATTTGAGCGCGTGGGAGAAAAATGGTGTTACTGATTTTACTGAGATAGGAAAAGCATTGTTAGAATGTGGTATGCCAACCCCTTATGATACTGATCCAGAAAATAGAAAGTTAAGTTTAAATAAAAAGGCGTTTATTGATTCTTGTATGGTTCAATCAGGATTCCGCTATAAAGATACAGAGGCAGGAACGTGGTGTGAGAATTTTCAAGGAAAGAATCTTCCGGCTTGTCGTCCAGGCGCTGTGATCCCGATGCGTAGTGTCAAGAAGCGCTTGAACAGCCCGTTTTGTAAAAAGCATCCAGAACAATA
>NZ_JBHIRD010000137.1:0-549 GCF_042196905.1 Bartonella sp. AA89HNZF | reverse complement strand
TCCCTTCTCTGATTTCCTCTTTCGTTGCAACAGGTATCAAATATTCATGTTCATGATCGGGTATCTTCATCTGTTTTATTCCTTCATTCAGAGGGCTTCATCCAATGAACACTCTTTCAAACCTTCAAGCTCTTCGCTTAACGCCTCTAAGCGCTTCTCTAAATCTTTCAGTGAACCATCAAGCTCTGTTTTCAAAGCGGCTTTCAGTAAATCAAAAACGCCAGTAAGCGGCGCATGCACAAGGCAACGCATTGATTTATAATGATAATTCACTGTTTTGCATATTGAATAAGAGTCCCGAATATAGTAAGATTTTCTTATTCTAAACCCTCTCAGATTGAATCAATTCATATCACTTGCTCGCACATCAAAAGCGGGGCTGGTGTGTGGGTAAAATTTATACAAGAAAGGACTAAAAATGGCTCTTATGAACCGTCTTAATGCAAGATCTGTCGCAACATTGGGGGCTGGTAAATATAATGATGGTGCTGGCTTGTTACTTCACAAGCGTAAAGATGGAGATGCTCAATGGCTTTATCGTTATACCAT
>NZ_JBHIRD010000136.1:318-561 GCF_042196905.1 Bartonella sp. AA89HNZF | reverse complement strand
TAAGAACTTGCGGTTGGTTTGGGAAAAATTCAAGTGATTTTCGCAAGTCAATTTCTGCTTTTGGCCACTGTTGTAAACGTTCAAAAGCAATACCACGCTGATAAAAGAGTTTCCAATCGTCCTGTTGAAAGTTTTTTATCTGGGCAATAGCGTGGTCTAGAGTTTTAGTGGCTTCAAGAAATTTATTGTCCTGCATATAGAAAGCAACGAGTGTTATCAAAATGTTACGATCATTGGGAAATT
>NZ_JBHIRD010000136.1:0-259 GCF_042196905.1 Bartonella sp. AA89HNZF | reverse complement strand
AAAGCAAGATGCAGTTGCCCATCTTTATAATAGGGAGATTTAGGGGATAAAGCGCGATAAAGTTTCATTGCTTGATAAGGGTCGCCTAATTTAGCAGAAATATGTGCGAGCTGAAATAATGTTGCGTCATTTTGAGGGTATAAAGCGAAAGCTAACTGTTTGAAAATACGTGCAATTCGTCCTGAATTTTTATAGTTTAGGGCAGTTCCAAAATTATACAATACCTCGGCTGCTCCTTGTTGGGGTGTTTTAATAACTC
>NZ_JBHIRD010000135.1:0-561 GCF_042196905.1 Bartonella sp. AA89HNZF | reverse complement strand
CAAAATTGGGAAAAACCTCTAAAATGGCATTAAAGAAATTAACTGTTTGAACCTGTCATAAGCTTATAGGTTTAATTTAAAAAATTGCATAAAAGGATTAAGGATAAAATCGCTTTTAAAACGCTTACTAAAAGTTAAAAAAACGATAAAGAGGTATTTTATATCTTATGAAATGAAAAGCCTTTTAATGAATAGATTGCAGACTAGTTTTTAAGAACGGAATTATTCGCTTCCACAAAAAAATGGAGGCGGGTAATACCATAGCAGTAAAATACTATTTTACCTTAGATATGGTACTAAAAAACGTTTTAAAAGTTACCATTTAAAAGTACAGAGCACAAATATAGAGCGATTAATTTGCAAAGAAGTTCTGTTTAAAAGAAACTTATGAAAGCCTTTCTAAATGAACGTTTAAACATTTGAAACAGATGTTTATAACAGTTTTTAAAGCCTTGCGTTTGATAAAAGCGGTTATTTATTTGTCTTATGAGAGATTGTTTTGAAAACCAATACTCGTAAATGTAAAAAACGAGTTTTGTTAAAGCTAACAAGCGTTTTGAT
>NZ_JBHIRD010000134.1:334-562 GCF_042196905.1 Bartonella sp. AA89HNZF | reverse complement strand
AGATAAAAATTCCTGATTATTACCTGTCTCTATACCAAGAGAAGAGTGATTTATTTATCTTGTTGTACCGCACTTTCTTTAATATGCAATGAATTGATTTATGTGGATAATTTAGCGATATTCATATTGAATTAGAGACCTGAATAACGTAAGGTTCTCTTATTTCAAACTTGTTTATCTTAAAAACAATCAGAATCACTTGCTTTTTCGTTATAAGTGAGGCTGGTG
>NZ_JBHIRD010000134.1:0-235 GCF_042196905.1 Bartonella sp. AA89HNZF | reverse complement strand
GCAACACCTACGAGCTGGCAAATATAATGATGGTGTGGAGACATAAGGCATGTATACCTTCTTGAAATATTGGAGTGTTCGTGCGTGGTGAATCTTCGTCGATTTATTGAATCTTTCGTTTAAATGAATCACATGTGTGGGAAGCCAAGGAGAACGTGTTTGATAAAGAGTTCGGATTGTTTATAGACCGACGTTGGTTAAGAGGCGGCGTCCTTTGAGGGCAGGAGTCAATAAA
>NZ_JBHIRD010000133.1:333-567 GCF_042196905.1 Bartonella sp. AA89HNZF | reverse complement strand
AAGATACAGCACATAGTGTACAGAAAAAAGTTGATCTCATTCAACCTCTTGCCAAACAAGACTGGATTGATGGCACAAAAACAATAAATGCGCTTATTTCACCAGCCAACCTGATGGCTTCAATCAAAGCAAATAGTAGCAATAGCAGCGGCGGTAGTAGCGGCAACAATGATGGCGGGGTTAGAAAACCAGTTGAAATTCTGATGACAGAAAGCGGAGATATTCTATTGCCTG
>NZ_JBHIRD010000133.1:0-249 GCF_042196905.1 Bartonella sp. AA89HNZF | reverse complement strand
GGTTCTGATTTAGATAAATTAAAAACAGCTTACATTGGTCGTGGTGGTAAAGGCAATGACAGTAACATTTTATGCAATGGTGGTAAAACAATTATCAAAGGGCTTGTTACTGCAGAAGGAGGATATTCCGTCTCCATGATTTTTGTTAACTTTGGAGGGAAAGGTGGCGATGGAGGAGGAAACAGGGACGGCAGCAGTGGTGAAAGCTTTATTTTTTCTGGTGGTAATGGTGGAGGGAGTGGAATAGAC
>NZ_JBHIRD010000132.1:301-569 GCF_042196905.1 Bartonella sp. AA89HNZF | reverse complement strand
CATTATATGCCCATGCATCACGGCTAGTGATAATACCACAAGAAAAATTTTCAAAAAGTTTTTTACCATGACCTTTTTTATCACCTTTATCACCTATAGCTAAAAAGGCGTTGAAATTGTCATCACGTTGACTAAGCCAATCCCCATGCCTATCTGGTGGAATTATTTGCCAACCTTTTTTGCTCCGTGTAATGCCATCAATGCTCCTAAATTTTTCAATTATTGTTAGCTTTTCTTCTCTATTGAGATAATCTCCAATATCCCGAAA
>NZ_JBHIRD010000132.1:0-242 GCF_042196905.1 Bartonella sp. AA89HNZF | reverse complement strand
ACGAGATCCTTCACCAAAAATTCCACCACTTTCTTTCTTACGTTGTTCTCCAGAAGTCCGAGCATTTCCCCGTAAATGGAAAATATAAAGGCTGCTAAATTCTTCAACGAGGCATTTGCGTAACCCATCCATAGAACTTCCATTAATAAAACCAGCATTTGTAACAAAACCAATAACACCACGGTCTTTTATACGGTCACTTGCCCAGCGAATGGCGCGGATATAGCTGTCATACAGACCTC
>NZ_JBHIRD010000131.1:0-579 GCF_042196905.1 Bartonella sp. AA89HNZF | reverse complement strand
ATGAAATTTTGGCGACCAAAAATTTCATCCATCATCACTTTTAGATAGGCTTGTTCATCATCATCAATGGAAATCCAGATACTTCCATCATCTGCCAATAAGCGATGTAACAATTCTAGCCTGTCTCTCATAAGGCTTAGCCATAGGGAATGCTCCAAACCATCTTCATAATGTTCAAAGGCATTGCCTGTATTATAAGGTGGATCTATGTAGACACATTTTACCTTCCCCGTATATTCTTGCTCAAGTGCCTTGAGTGCGAGTAAATTATCACCAAAAATAAGTTTATTATCAAAAATATCCTGTGATGATATTTGATGCGCGGCATGATAAGATTTTTCAAGATCTTCTAACAATATACGAGGTTCCAGTTTGGGGCGTTTTTCTTTTCCAATCCAGTTAAGTTCTAATTTCTGTTTATTACGGCTCATTCGTAACCTGCCTCGTTGATATTTATCCAAATAGATCTAATTCTTGTTGTGCAATATCTTTATCTTTTTCACTTTCTTTTACCACAATCATTGGTTCAAGATTGGCTACATTTAAACTATAATCATCCCTTCCCCATTCGCATTTTTC
>NZ_JBHIRD010000130.1:325-595 GCF_042196905.1 Bartonella sp. AA89HNZF | reverse complement strand
ATACGCCGAGCGCGTATTTTCACCCGTCCCTGACTGAAGATAAATATCAACCCAAAGATCTGTAGAGGGGTCGTAGACCATCCCTTCTGGACTACTATGCGGGCGGTGATTCAAACACCAAACTGAATTGGGTAAAATATCCCCTGCTCTATAACCAGACAATGGATGACCGGAAATCTCACCAACATCCGCACAAAGCGTATGAAACCTTCCTATCTTGACAGAATTATCCGCTGTGTATCCATGTGGATAAGTAGCATTCTGTGACAC
>NZ_JBHIRD010000130.1:0-315 GCF_042196905.1 Bartonella sp. AA89HNZF | reverse complement strand
GGATGCTATCGTCTTTAGGAACAACATAAACATAATAATTTTTTCCTGCTTCAAGTTCAATGTCGAACTTGGTAGGGGTGTCCTCTGGAGTCTTATATATGCGAAGGTTTTCGTCGTCATCTTTGCCCGCATGAGAAAATTGAAGTATCGTTCCTTTCTTGACCAAAATCCCCCTTTTTTCAGTTGCTACAAGAAATGGAGAAAACTTTGCAACAACACTTAGATTCATTATTTTCAAAGTATCGTAAATATGAAGAAGGATACCACGAAAGAGTTCAATTTTTTCACTCGTATCTGTCAAATTAAACGAAATAA
>NZ_JBHIRD010000129.1:0-600 GCF_042196905.1 Bartonella sp. AA89HNZF | reverse complement strand
ATGATGGTTTTTATCAAATCAACAGTGCTGGTGAAATGCTTCCTATTGGCTTTGGCAAAGTCGATAAAACCATCTTCACACTTTACAATAACTTTGCCATTGATGAAATAAAAGCCTGTATTGATCCGGTCTATTCACGCGTTTATTTTTCTATAAATGACGATATGATGGGGATGAATATCTATGTTTATGATTGGCTTTTGCAAATATGGAGTGTCATTAAAGGACAGAGACTTCACTTATTTCCTCTCTTTGCGGCGGGTTACACATTAGAAGGTTTAGACGAAGTACAAGAATGCTTGAGAGATTTACGCGCTTCTCTTGATAGTAAAATGTGGCAAAATGGTGCGCCAATGTTGGGAGCGTTTACACAAGACAATAGATTTGGTTTTTTTGCTGGTCCTCCTATGGAAGCTGTCATTGCTTCACAAATTGTAGGGGATACGGGCAGACAGATTAATCTTATGAGTGAGGCTTTTGTTCAAGCAGATACGACAAGTGGTCTTTTAAGCGTTGGAGCTGCTTTTATCATTGATAATAGAAATCAATTAAATTGGGCGAAAGAGCGTTACGCGGGCTATAGCAGCGGAATGTACAATA
>NZ_JBHIRD010000128.1:0-618 GCF_042196905.1 Bartonella sp. AA89HNZF | reverse complement strand
ATTTCACTACTTTGCTGATCTTATTCCATGTCATGGGCTGTTGATAAGCAGCCTTAAAGACCCCTTTTGAAAAAAATTTATCCGCTTTTTTAGCAGTTTTTTCCCATTTTTATCGTTATTTGCTTTAAGTGCATTTAATTGAATTCGTTTTGATTCTTTTGATGATTATTAATCATCTCATAAGGCAAGGGATTTTTATTACAATATGCTTCAATCTATTAAGTCTGATAATGAACAATTCACTTTACGCTCCCTTTTACAATCCTATCGTGAACAGGCAACATCAAATGCTCTACGGGGGAAAGTGTTTGAAGATTTTGTGACAAAATATCTTATGCATGACCCTCTCCATTATGGACGATATGAAAAGGTAGAAACCTATTATGAATGGGCTGAAGAGCGTGAAGGTTGGAATAAAAATGATATCGGCATTGATCTGGTGGCAAAGCTTCGCAATCAAGAGGGCTATGTGGCTATTCAATGTAAGTTTTATCGAGCAGACCATCAGATCAGTAAAAAGGATATTGATAGCTTTATCGCTGCATCTGGAAAAGACATCTTTAAATATCGACTTCTCGTTGACAGCACAGAAGTGGAATTAAGTGACAATGTGAATGC
>NZ_JBHIRD010000127.1:342-628 GCF_042196905.1 Bartonella sp. AA89HNZF | reverse complement strand
CAGTTGCGAAAGCAGGTGTTCCTGTTTTGATGGCTGAAGCATTTGCCAAAGCTATTCAGGCAGGACGTATGGGGTATAAAGCAGGTATTCTCGAAGCACGCAATGTCGCAGTTCCTTCAACACCCGTTATTGGAAAAGCCGTCTTTTCATGAAACTGGATCCATTTTATCTCATTGTTGACAGTGCAAATTGGGTCGAGCGTTTGGTTCCCCTTGGCATAAAACTCATACAGTTGCGTATGAAAAATGAAGATCTTGAAACAATCACTCAACATATTAGGCGTGCG
>NZ_JBHIRD010000127.1:0-256 GCF_042196905.1 Bartonella sp. AA89HNZF | reverse complement strand
ATTCATCTTGGGCAAGAAGACTTAAGCAATGCTGACCTTGCCGCAATTCGTAAAAATGGTATAAAGTTTGGTCTTAGTACCCATGATAACCGAGAATTGGACATCGCACTTTCTGTTCATCCTGATTATATCGCTCTTGGTCCTATTTATCCAACAATTTTAAAAGAAATGAAATGGAAGCCTCAAGGGCTAGAAAAAATCAAACAATGGAAACAGCGGATTGGTACTTTACCTTTAGTGGGTATTGGTGGATTGA
>NZ_JBHIRD010000126.1:336-629 GCF_042196905.1 Bartonella sp. AA89HNZF | reverse complement strand
ATTCAATGGTCAAATGATTGAGCGTACAGCTAAACGTATACGTCAAACTATTAGTGGATTTGAACTATGGCCTGAAAGTACTGAACCCAATCATCAAGAACCTATCAAAATAAATGGGGCAACTGATGGAGAGGAGATTCGTGTAGTTGGGAAAGTTCTTTGGATTTTAAGAAAACCCTGAAAACAAAGGAGAAGCGGGAATGGGGACAGTAGACGAGAGCTTAAAAATAATAGCTGATAAAGTCAAAAATCATTCAGATACTATGTTAACTGAAGAAGCGGTCAAAACAGCG
>NZ_JBHIRD010000126.1:0-289 GCF_042196905.1 Bartonella sp. AA89HNZF | reverse complement strand
ATATTTTCGATCCACTTGAAGTCATTCCCGAGTTTACTGCTGATGCCGTTGGTAAAAAAGGTGAAAAAGTTGACTATGCTATCCGTATAGACGGTGAGATACGTATTCTTTTTGAGTGCAAACCGATATCTTGCGAATTGAGTTCAAAGCATTTAAGTCAATTATATCGATACTTTAGTGTAACGAATGCTAAATTCGCGATTTTGACAAATGGTCGATTTTTTCATTTTTACACAGATCTTGATGCTGCAAACAAGCTCGATAATAGGCCATTCCTTACTTTTGATGT
>NZ_JBHIRD010000125.1:0-629 GCF_042196905.1 Bartonella sp. AA89HNZF | reverse complement strand
TCTCATTTCAAATCTGTTTATCTTGAATCAATCAAAACCATTCGCTTGCACGTCACAAGCGAAGCTGGCGTGTGGGTAAAAACTGTATAAGAAAGAACTAAAAATGGCTCTTATGAACCCTCTCTAGTGCCAAGGGCTGTCGCAACACCCACGAGCTGGCAAAGTGTGTGATGGTGCCGGCTTGCTTTTTCATAAACGTAAAGATGGAAGTGCTCAATGGTTTTATCGTTATACCATTCATGATCGCCATCGCGAAATGGGCTTGGATGCTCTTTGAGAGATGTTTCTTTAAAAAAGAGCGTGAATTGGCAAACCAATGGCATTCTGTTTTACGTGAAGGTCGTGACCCCATTAAAGAACGCAATAAATAAAAGTGTGAAGCAATCTCCATTATTTAAAAGATATCGCTTTGGGTACTTTTGAAAGTCGGAAAGCTGAATTAAAAGGTGATGGTAAGAATGGGAACTGGTTTTCTCCCTTGCGGCTTTACATTCCCCCTAAATTAGGCTGTCTGTCCGTTTCAGAAATTACCCAAACAGAGATACGCAATACGCTTGTTCCTATTTGGCATACAAAAGCTACAACAGCAGAGAAAGCACTAAACCGTCTTAATATTTGTCTCAAACATG
>NZ_JBHIRD010000124.1:0-630 GCF_042196905.1 Bartonella sp. AA89HNZF | reverse complement strand
CAATTAGATGAAATTTGTCGACGTTTACAAAGTTAACCAATTGTTCTAAAAAGAATTTTCTTCACAATTACCTTTTAAAATTTTGATCATTCTATACATATGATTTTTAGAAAATTCTATATTGCTTGAGGATATAGCGTTTTTTTCATAAGTAGAATTCTCTTCATTTGTTAGCACAATCAAGCTTGCTTGAAGTGCACGGAGAGCAATAATAAAATCTTTTGGTGTGAGATTATTTTCTCTTAAAATATTTACGAGTCCTTGTTTATTAGAAATGTAGGTAATATCATTTTCAATACTATCACTATCAGTGGTGCTATACCTTTTTGTATGTGTTTTTTTAAAATTTTGTGATAAATTTTTACATTCTTTTTCAATTTTTTCTAATTTTAAAAGAAGATCTTCTGTTAAGAGATAATTTGCAATAAGAGGTGATGTAAAAGAAGGCTTATCTATTTCCTGTTTTTTTTCTTGAGCGTATGATATAAGAGGAAAAATAAAGAGAAAGCACAATAGAAATTTAAACATGACCAAAAATTCTCCTTTCTTTTTTGAATTTCAATAAAGATTTTTTCGATTGTTACTCTTTGTTTTTATAAAAATCATTTGTAAATATGATAGAAATATAAG
>NZ_JBHIRD010000123.1:313-635 GCF_042196905.1 Bartonella sp. AA89HNZF | reverse complement strand
CTTGGCCCCAATAGTCCATTCAAAGCGGATGCCATAACTGTCAATCCTTTTTTAGGGTTTGATGCTCTCATTCCCTTGATAAAGATTGCAGAAGAAACAAAAACAGCTGTTTTTATGGTTGTTCAGTCTTCTAATCCAGAGGGAAAGCAAATTCGAAATGCGCGTATTGGTGATCAAACTGTTTCGGTTCATTTGGCGCAGCGTATTTTTGAATATAATAACCAATCTTTAAGTCAATCTCATCAGGTTGGCCCTATCGGGGCAGTTATTGGAGCAACATTGGGTCATGAAGCAAAAGATACAATCAAACAGTTAGAAAATA
>NZ_JBHIRD010000123.1:0-298 GCF_042196905.1 Bartonella sp. AA89HNZF | reverse complement strand
TGTTTCTCGTTCCTGGTATCGGTGCTCAAGGGGGAACAATAACACAATTAATTCAACAGTTTCCTCAAAGGTTATGGCAAAATATTATTCCTTCAATTTCAAGATCGATTACAGAAGCGGGACGAAATAGTGTTGATTTAAAAAATGTCATTCATAACTTTGCTGAGCAATCTAAAAATACACTTCTGTCTTAATTTTTTGCTAAGCCATCAAAGAGAGAAAACTCTTATTAAAGAAGGGGCGGCTTATCAAATTTTAAGGAAGACACTGTTTTCAAGAAGTGATTTTGCTTTATCTC
>NZ_JBHIRD010000122.1:334-639 GCF_042196905.1 Bartonella sp. AA89HNZF | reverse complement strand
GATATTGTTGGAACACCAACCGTTGCGGCAGATGCTGAGATTTGCATGATGGCAGCGGATAGTTTGGAAAAATTAGGAGTTCAGCAACATGATTATGCCATTCGTTTGAATAACCGAAAAATTCTGGAAAGTGTTTTGCAGTTGATTGGTTTAGATGAAGGAGAGCAGATTGAAAAGCGCTTAACTGTCTTAAGAGCAATGGATAAGCTTGATAAATTTGGTCCTGAAGGCGTACGGTTGCTTTTAGGTAAGGGGCGTTTGGATGACAGTGGTGATTTTACAAAAGGGGCTGAGCTTAAGGATAA
>NZ_JBHIRD010000122.1:0-299 GCF_042196905.1 Bartonella sp. AA89HNZF | reverse complement strand
TCCTTACTCACGGTAAATGCAAAAACAGCAGAAGAAACGCTTGATGCTCTCAGGCAAGTTGTTGGTCAGAGTGCTCAAGGGCTAGAAGGGGTTCGCGAGCTTGAAGAAATGCAAGCAATCTTTGCCGCTAATGGTTATCATAATCGCATTAAAATTGACCCTTCGGTGGTCCGCGGATTGGAATATTATACGGGGCCTGTTTTTGAGGCGGCATTGCTTTTTGATGTTTTAAATGATGATGGGCAAAAAGTTGTTTTTGGCTCTGTTGGTGGGGGCGGGCGCTATGATGGGTTGGTCGC
>NZ_JBHIRD010000121.1:0-640 GCF_042196905.1 Bartonella sp. AA89HNZF | reverse complement strand
TCTCCATCCTCCATTTCTCACACACTCCCATCAACACGTCGCCTTTTCATCCCAACCTCTCCATTCCCAGACTTCTTCATCCGCCCCCCACTCCCCATTTTCTCCCCTCTATTCCATGCCATGACAAAAGCATACACCACGCATAAAATCGCAGCTTCCTTTTTCACGGTTCCACGTTTTACACTTTTAGAGAAATAAGAAAATCTGTACAAAATTCATTCGATGACGACATTTTAAACAACCACCTTTAAAATCTCGAACACCAGTATTTTCACTTAAATTATAGATACAAACCACCCTGTTATTTTATTGACCAGCATAAAATTTTAACAAATTTTAGCTCTTAAGAGGGGCCATAAGAAGCGTTTTAGGACTCTTTAAAGAACTTTTATCCACATGCGGTAATTTTTTTATGGCATACAAGAGTATATTTTATCGATTCACTCTAAAAAAGTTTTCAATCGAAAAACTTCTTCGATTGTCTCATTTAACATTCACAACGATAAATTGTCCGTATAAGTCAATGTTTTTTTAAGAAAGAATCATCAGTAAAACGTAAGAAGAAGAATCATCCAAACGCTTGTTTCTAAAACAAAAGCTTCACACTGAAATTGAAAGGAAACATCTAAAAATGAAATAA
>NZ_JBHIRD010000120.1:0-642 GCF_042196905.1 Bartonella sp. AA89HNZF | reverse complement strand
ATACCGATTTTAAATAATATTGACCACGAAACCTATGTTGAACCGTTTTTAGGCTCTGGTGTTATTTTTCTAAATAAAAGACCAGCAAAATATTCTGTGATTAATGATTTGAATGGAGAGATCACGAATCTGTTTCAATGTGTTCAAAACCATTTTGATGATTTAGCCAAACGATTGGAGTGGTTTGTTTGTTCAAGACAGTTGTTTTTTGACCTTGCTGCGATTGACCCAGAAAGCCTTTCCAAAGTTGAAAGAGCCGCCCGGTTTTTATTTCTCCAGCGTTGTGTCCTTTATGGGAAAAAAGATTACGTTTCTTTTAGCTTTGGAATCCCGAAAAGCTGTTATCAAGGATGAGACGTGTTAGACAGAAGCTTCTTGATACGACGATTTTAAATTTATCGTGGGAGCGGGTTATCGAGCTATTTGATGCACCCGACAGTTTATTTTATCTAGACCCGCCTTATCTTGTAAAGAAGAAGTGTTACAGCTCTGGGAATTTTGTTGAAGATGATTTTGTGAGTATGGCAAAAGTTCTCAAAAGCATACAAGGCAAATTTGTCTTGAGTCTGAATGATTGTGATGCGGTTCTAGAGATCTTTAAGGATTTTGACTTTTTAGAAGTGGAGACCCTTTGGACATCAG
>NZ_JBHIRD010000119.1:0-647 GCF_042196905.1 Bartonella sp. AA89HNZF | reverse complement strand
ATGTTTGTGTATTTTGCCATGATCTTTATGGTGAATAGTCAGTTGCCGGTTATTCTTAGTGCAATGAAAATGAATAAACAGGCTCTTGGGATGCTGGTATCGGCTTCGGCAATCGGTAATTTTCTCTATGGATTTTGGAGTGTGAAACAATCAAAGTATAAACCCCTTACAGGCAAAATATCAGAGTTGTTAATGCCGGCAATGTCAACAATGATTGGTTTTGTCATGATCTCAGTGTGCTTTTTTTACTTTGATTTACTCCGTATTGAGACTTTGTTGCTCTGTTTTTTCCTTATTGGAATGGTTAGCGCTTACTTTTCCATATCTTCTATTGTTTATCTGGTAAGCAATTTCAATGAACAGATTGGATTGGCTTCCGGATGGGTGCAGTCTATACAAAATTTAGCGATGTTGGTGGCGCCCTTTGTTGGAGCGTTTGTTTTAGGTCATACTTCGGCTGGAAAATTGTTCCTTCTTTCTGGATTGAGTGGATTATGCTGTTTATTGGCTATCAGGATATTGCTGAACCGTTCTTTGTTAATTGTTCGATCTCAATGATTGGCTCATCAATAAAACAAATGTTTTAAATCATTTTTCTGAGATTTAGAGGACGTGGAGATAATCCAACATAGAGCAGCTTTTTTGAC
>NZ_JBHIRD010000118.1:360-654 GCF_042196905.1 Bartonella sp. AA89HNZF | reverse complement strand
AACAGATTCGCAACAAGAACACGGGCATCATTTTTCGCTGTAAAAACACCAACTCCTCTTCCGGGAGTCTCTTGCGAGAAATTGGCAGGACGTAAAAAACGATCACTCTCATGCGCATACTGCAATGCTTCTGTGTGAGAAAAAGCATGATTACCCGTGGTGACAACATCAACTCCGGCCATCAAAAGATCTTGATACGTTTCTTGTGTGAGACCAAAACCACCAGAGGCATTCTCACCATTCACCACAACAAAATCAAGATGCCATTTCTCAATAAGTTGAGGAAGATGCTCA
>NZ_JBHIRD010000118.1:0-310 GCF_042196905.1 Bartonella sp. AA89HNZF | reverse complement strand
TGTCACCTAAAAATAAAAAACGCATAGACGTTTTAATCACATTTTAACATTTTAAGAAACCTTTTTCTGTAAAAATTCTCTGCACCTGTAAATCATGTTCTGTTGGAGGAATGGAACAAACCTCCTGACACGAGAAACCCATGCCCCATAATGTCATTGAATGTCCTTGTTTTTTAAGAGATTCAACTGCACGATCATAATATCCTCCTCCATAGCCAAGACGGTGACAGTGACGATCAAACGAAGAAAGCGGAACAATAATAATATAGGGAAAAACAACAGCGTTGTCTGCTCCTGGGCCCAAAGTACC
>NZ_JBHIRD010000117.1:0-659 GCF_042196905.1 Bartonella sp. AA89HNZF | reverse complement strand
CTGGATGTGTTAACCAACCTCCTCCATCAACTTTAGCATTATGGGAAAAACCAGGTGTCGATAAAGCGATGATCCAACAATCCTTATCAAAATGTGGTTGGAAACCGGTTTATGCTTCTCCTGACGATATGAATTCGTATGCGAGTGAATTTGCCTCAGTTTATGAGTGCATGAAAAAAGCAGGTTTCCGGTATAAATTGCAAGATTCAAAAGGGATCTATTTTACACAACCTCCAAAAAGTGGCTCATTCTTAAGCAATTTAATGATAGCAGGATATCAGCAGTTTATGGACAATGACACCTTTGGTGTGACCAATAAAACGAAACAGGAACGCGCTTTACTAACGCATTTTGAGGATGAAAGAAAACGTCAGCAAAAGCAAAAAGCTTTACAAAAGCGATCACCAAAGCGTCCTCCCCATCGTTAAAAAGGTCGTTAGATAAAATCATGAATGAAGTAGGGGATCAAAGCCGTCTACTTCTTTATCCACGCAGAGAGCCTTTTAAATTTGGTGGTTAAGATAATCTACAATAAGGCAGGTGAGGGTTCCATTACGGGGGATGCGCATTTTGAAGCCAAAGTCGTGGGGCAATCCACTGGATACGTTAAGCGGTTTGACCGAGGCTGGCGCATCTGGCAGTGTAACCGTGGGCTTTAA
>NZ_JBHIRD010000116.1:0-671 GCF_042196905.1 Bartonella sp. AA89HNZF | reverse complement strand
CATTGATGAAATTTTCCTAAATCAACATCAAGATTATCAACATCAAACGCCTGATGAAACTGAAGATGCTGATAAACAACCTGAATCTGCGGATCAAAAACAACACCTTTATACCCTGTTGCAAACGTTCTACCGCTCGTTAAAGAACCGCTAAACTGTTTACCCTTTAACGCCACAACCTTGCCCCGTGAAAGGGTCAAAACATCACCCTTAAAAAGACCATACGATACCACCCCATCTATATAAAAACCCCTATCATGCTGCAAACTCCCATAGGCAGCAACAGACCATTTATTAAATGCACTTTTTTTGCTTTGTTCAACATCCTGAGGGTGTAGAGAAAGATTTCCATAGTTCCCCAAAACTCCAAAGAATGTACGACCATATAAACTCTCAATCTCGTTTAACAAAACACCTGCTTCAAGTGCATTATAATCGAGCTCAGCACCATAGCCATATTCAAAAGCAGATAAATTGGAAGCATAATGATGGCTCCCCCCATAAGCACGCAGAAAAAAGGCTGTCTTTTCATTCTCTTTCCAAGAAGAAAGAAAAGCATTCCGCATTATCTCCAACGTCTTATTTTGCGTGATCATATCCACTAAACCAGCATGAAATAAGGCATTTGGCAAAAGAAGATAAGTTGGAACCTGTGGAACAACAGCTCTAAT
>NZ_JBHIRD010000115.1:329-674 GCF_042196905.1 Bartonella sp. AA89HNZF | reverse complement strand
ATCATACACTTTGCCCCCAATGTTGCACCACCCCTTCTACTTTAAAAGGGGCATGAGAAGCATTTTTAGTTCTTTTTGGGTCCGTTTTATCCATACAGTTTTATTCATGACGGATAAAAGACATGGTAGGATAATTTTACAACAGATGCTGAATCATATTTCTCTTTAAGAAAAAACTCAAAAGACGCTTCCTAAAAAGAGCTATTCTAAAAATAGGTATTTGCATAACAAGCACCTGTTATAGGGGAAGCGTTTTAATTTTTCACATGGAGAACTGTTGAAAATAGACCGTTGTCTTCTCATTGAGATGAGGCATGCAAGAGCAATACACGCAATAAAAGTAAC
>NZ_JBHIRD010000115.1:0-290 GCF_042196905.1 Bartonella sp. AA89HNZF | reverse complement strand
CCAAACATCTTACCGTTTTTACAGCTTTTAAAGGAAGAAAAAACACACAGATTTTTGAAACTAAAAAATCTCTCAATTAAGCCTTTTTATGAAAAAGTCGACAATATGCTCTCATCGCCCGCAACTTTCAAGGGACAAAGTCTCTCTCCCAAACATAGCCAGCCAAACATTTTTTAGCCACAATTGAAGAAAATAATCATTGATTATCAATATGGAGGTTCATAGTATGAAGCCACAAGATTCACCCCTCCCTGATTCATCCCAAACACCCCCAACACCTGAAGGCGCAA
>NZ_JBHIRD010000114.1:0-697 GCF_042196905.1 Bartonella sp. AA89HNZF | reverse complement strand
TATTCTCGCTGATGAGCCAACAGGTGCTTTAGATAAACATAGTGGTCAAGAGGTGTTGCGTATTTTGGATGAGCTTCATCAAGAAGGGCGCACCATTATTATTGTAACGCATGATATGCAGGTGGCTGAAAAAGCAGATCGTATTATCGAAATCAGTGATGGGGAAATTATTTCAGATACTGTATCAAAGGGTAAAAAAACAAAGGTTGCGTCTTATATTCAGGAAAAGCAAAATTTGAAAGATCAAAAAACATTAGGTTTTTTTCGTTCTTTTGTTGAACGTTTTCGTGAAACATTTGTTATGGCTTTGTTAGCTATGAATGCCCATCGTATGCGGACTTTTTTAACAATGCTCGGGGTGATTATCGGTATTGGAGCAATTATTGCCATGGTGGCTTTGGGGACTGGCACGCGGGAAAAAATACTGGAAAATTTTAAAAGTTTGGGCTCCAATACCTTGACTATCTTTCCTGGGAAAAGTTTTTCTGATCCACAATCAGAGAAGATAACCAGTCTTGTTGAAGCGGATGCAGAAGCTCTTTCTGGCTTGCCCTATGTTTCTGGTGTAACGCCTCAGATTTCAGCAAGTTCTACGATTCGTTTTGGTTCCGTTGAAGCTAATGCTGTAATTGCTGGGGTGGGAGAACAATTTTTTCAAACACAAGGGCTTAGAGCTGTTGAAGGACAATTGTTTGAT
>NZ_JBHIRD010000113.1:338-705 GCF_042196905.1 Bartonella sp. AA89HNZF | reverse complement strand
ACGTGCTAACTCTTACTATAAAAAGCCATCGGTTCATAATTTTTTTTAAACAGAGAGCTTTTATTGATGATTTTTCACGTCTCACGAAAAATTTTCACACTCTTCACAAACACCATTACGAAATGAATTTAAGTGCATTAAAAAGATTTCTTTAATAAGCGCATAAGTAAGCAACGGAATGGTATTATCTACCATAAAGCCCCATTTTTACACTTGTAAAGAAGCAAGCTGGCACCATTACACATTTACCCCCCCAATATTAGCAACAAGCCTTAGAAAAGAGTCATCTCGCTCTCACAGTGCTTTTCATAATGGCGTTTGTAAATGGTATAAAGATAAAGTTCCTATGAATCATATAAAACTATAG
>NZ_JBHIRD010000113.1:0-308 GCF_042196905.1 Bartonella sp. AA89HNZF | reverse complement strand
ACGCTGGCATTATCATATTTTTCCAGCCTACAATGTTGTGATAACCCTATTTATAAACACCTTAACTATTTGAGAATATTCATAAAAAGCATTTTTGTTTTCTTTAAGGATTTTACTCTGACTCTCTCTACTTGTAAGATACAAAGAAAATGATTGTGTTTGTTTCAACATGAGAGAGAGATTTAAAATGAAAAAATCCTCTGCTATGAGGCTTTTTATTCAACGTATAAAAAAATGAATGATTATTCTAAAAAAGCGTTTCTCCATTAAAAAATGTGAAGCAGCACTGATTGTTGTTATTATCTGCA
>NZ_JBHIRD010000112.1:0-707 GCF_042196905.1 Bartonella sp. AA89HNZF | reverse complement strand
TAGAGTTTTTCATTATCCATGGACACCAAAACGTTATTGGATAAGAAAGCATTCCTTTTCAGCTTGTCACTAAAGATCTTTGGGGTTGCTGTCATGTAGAGGCGTTTTTTGCCTCGAATAATGCTATTGTCATGAACCTTGATAAATTCAGATTCATGCTTTTCTGTTCCCAACACAACACCAGTTGTTCTATGGGCTTCATCACAAATGATCAGATCAAATTCAGGTAACCCATGGGTATTTTGTGCATCCGAAATCACTTGGATAGAATGATAGGTTGAAAAGATGACCGTCATTGCATCTGCTAGGTTTTCACAAGCTTCTTTGGCAAGGGCTTTCGCATCTGTTGTAGCAGGGAGAACAAGATCTGATGTTTCCATGCCAACAATATCATCTTGGTTTTTACGACGCTTGCCTACTTTCGTATCAGAACAAACCGCAAAGGAACGCAAGGGCACTTCTGTATCAAGGGTCCATTCACGGATTGTTTGCGAAACTAAAGCCAGAGAAGGAACCAGAAACAACACACGCTTGCCTGTTCCTGCTATGGTTTCTGCTATCTTAAGGCTAGTGAAAGTCTTCCCCGTTCCACATGCCATAATCAGCTTGCCACGATCTGCTTCTTTTAACCCTTCACAGACTTTCTTGATGGCTTCTTCTTGATGGGGACGAGGCTCTTTTGTTGATTTCAGAACAACTTCTTTTTT
>NZ_JBHIRD010000111.1:0-710 GCF_042196905.1 Bartonella sp. AA89HNZF | reverse complement strand
ACAATAACATTAACATTAACAATAACAAAAAAAATAAAAATATTATTTTATCAAAAAGAGAAATTGATTTTGAAAATTTAGAAACAAACGATTTTGTTGAAAAGGCAATCGAATGTGATGATGTTCAATCAGAACAAATCAAAACGATAGAAACCAAACAACCAATCATTCACGAGCAAAATATTAATCTTTCCAATGAAGCTAACAACCGATGGCAAATTAACGAAGCGATGATTGAGAAATTGCCTTCACGAAAAGTTAAAAAGGTTGGAAAACAACTTTCAGAAATCGTTGATAAGATAATGCCTGCTTATTTTCCAGAGAAAGCAAATTTTTTTGAAGAAACAAAGAAAACAAGGGAAAAACAAGAAGTTGAAAGAATACTAGAAGATTTCAAACCCGATTTTCAATACGCAACTGAACAAGGATTAACGCATGATGAAGCCTTATCAGAATTTGAAAAATTTGTACGCTTTTCAAAATCCAACCCATGTCGAAATGCAAATGAACGCGATTGGCAAAGCGCTTGGGATAATTGGATTACGCATCCAGAATATGGATTGGTAATTAAGAAACACAAAAAATCAGAAGTGAAAAAACTATATGAAAGCGCATGTTATAAACCACCGTCAAACAATTTCGCAAATAACCTTTCAGAAAGCTTCAATCAACTTGCAACAGCGATCTACGCTTAAAGACACTTATGGATC
>NZ_JBHIRD010000110.1:0-728 GCF_042196905.1 Bartonella sp. AA89HNZF | reverse complement strand
GTCTACGACCCCTCTACAGATCTTTGGGTTGATATTTATCTTCAATCAGGGACGGGTGAAAATACGCGCTCGGCGTATGGTACTCCGATCACAACAAACCGTACTTATATAGATCACTTATCTGATATGTTGCGTGTTAAAAAATCTTTTCTCAATGATACAGAATTTGCGTCTGCGATGTATGGAAGCAATGAAAAGACAAATATTCAAGGGAAGAAAGCCCCTTCTCCTAAGAGTTCTGGAGGACACGTTGATACGGCGAATAGTCGTATGATTTCACATATAGGGTGTGAGGATGGCTGCGGTTATGTTTCACAATTTTTATCAGAGACTTTTCCAATACAGATACCTTCTGTAACAGCGGGAAGGACGGCTTTTAGAACAGATATGAATGTGTTGGTAGGAGGAGGTCTTTGGAGTGGTGGTGTCTCTAATGGTTCGTTTTTTCGTAGTGGTCAGTATTCTCGTAGTTTCAAGGGTGAGATGTTAGGGGCTCGAGGCTGTAGCCGTCCCCGCCGCTTTGTTTAGAGGAGGACAATAGAGATGATAGATTATCCAGAGCATTTAAATACGAAGCAAGATTATCTGAACATGCTTGAATTTGATAAGGCTGAAACGGTAAGAAGGCTAGAGGGTCTTTTATCAACACGTTTTTATTGGGTCTTTGTTAAAGAGCTTGGAGAGGGAGAAGAGGGGATTGAAGATGATACGCATAGGGTTTGTCTAAC
>NZ_JBHIRD010000109.1:0-731 GCF_042196905.1 Bartonella sp. AA89HNZF | reverse complement strand
AACAGTGCAGAGTTTGGGGCATTATAAGACAGAGGGTAGAGGACAGAACGGGGGGCTTGCAACAGAGTTTAGCGCCCTTTCTTTTAAAAAATCTTTGGAACTTTCAAGAAAAGATACTTTGATAATCTTTTATATAGCCTTCATTGTGAGTGTGTTTTTCGTATGTGGCTTGGTTATTGTATCTGTTGTTGCAAAATTTGCGCTTGTTGCACCTCAAGCTGCCTCTGGATTGTTTGTTATTGGTGCACTGCCGATGTTGTTTATTTTTGTCTTGAGCGCCTTTAGTTTGCCTGTCATTTTAATTCTTCATAGTCTCCTTTATTATGGCGTGAAAAAAACAGTGAAGAGATTAGAAACAGTTGCTTGAGTAGAGAATAAAAATGATAATTTCACATAAATACGATAGGGGAAAAAAGGGAGCGTTATGATAAAATATTTGGCTGTTTTAGGGGTCATCATCATTGCCATTTTAATGGTTATGGTCATGATCAGGCTTCCTTACTTGATGATCGAGCATTTAAGAGTGTCTTGTAAACTATCCCAAGAATTGAAAAAGAATACGAGGCAACAAAAGCAAGCCATACAACAATTGCGCAATGATCAGGGAGAGATGAAAAGACAAAATCTCGTGCGTGAGACCCTTGATGCAAAAATGCGTTTTCTTAACTTCAAAGAATCTCTGCCTCTTTATCCTAAAGAATGTAAAATAATTCTTTTTGTTTTTATGCTTG
>NZ_JBHIRD010000108.1:371-731 GCF_042196905.1 Bartonella sp. AA89HNZF | reverse complement strand
TCTTATCCTTTTTGTTCCACACGGTGCCGAGCTATTGATCTTAATCGTTGGCTTTCAGGCTCTTATATTTTACCACCCCCACCACAAGTAAGTGATGAAGAAGAATAAAGAGTTCTCTTGAGAAAGAACGCTAAAGCGTTTTTTTGTGTGGAAACTGAAGGGGAGGCGCGCGGGATTATCGTAAATGTATTTAAGAGCTGGATTAACGGCTTGCTTATTATCGTCATTCGCAAAGACGCAGATTAAGTTCAATCAACGATGGAAGTTTTAATACATATCTAAGACTTATCTCCAGAGGTTTTGTTTACCATGGATAATTATAAATTGCTTTGTTGCATGAAGGTCGATGGAGCTTTGTTG
>NZ_JBHIRD010000108.1:0-301 GCF_042196905.1 Bartonella sp. AA89HNZF | reverse complement strand
AGAGGGGTGCTTGTATTGGTGAAAAAAGAAGTGGTAATAAAAAGTTGCTTGTTGGTGCTTTGTTGCGTGAAAGCTGTTGGTGCCTTTAGGGTGTGAGGGAAAAATTGATAGTCCAATCAGTATTGCTAACGAAAAAAGAGGGGTGCGTGTTTTGGTGCAAAGAGACGTGGTAATAAAAAGTTGCTTGTTGGTGCTTTGTTGCGTGAAAGCTGTTGGTGCCTTTAGGGTGTGAGGAAAAATTGATAGTCCAATCAGTATTGCTAACAAAAAAGAAGGGGTGCGTGTTTTTGTGCAAAGAGAC
>NZ_JBHIRD010000107.1:0-744 GCF_042196905.1 Bartonella sp. AA89HNZF | reverse complement strand
TTTCCATTGCTTGCGAAATGGCATTGTTTTGGACAAATTCATTGCCCTCAAACAAGGCTTCAAACACGGGACGCGTGACAAGATGTTGTGCTAACATCTCAATGGCTTCCTCTTGTTTTATTTCACTGTTTAAGTTGTTTTTTAGTTCTTTATGGAAGGCATCAAAAGCATGAAAGGCTTCACTGGTTTCATCAGAAAGTATATCTTTAAGACGATTGATATGGTTTTGAGCAATTTCAGCAACATTGCCAGCCCAAATGCCCCAGTAATCGGCAAGGGTAAATTTCTTAGCCAAAAGGGTTTTAAGTGCATTGGGAAAATCTTTATAAAAGGGTAATCTTCCTGTAACACTATGAATGTATTTTTGTGGTTCATAGGCTGCTTTTCCAATCTCAAGCCCCGCGCTTTCTGGTTTCTCATAAACATGGATTTTATCTTCAACCGTGGTCATACTCTTTAAGGCAACAATCTCTAAAGTATGACTGACGTCTTGATCTAAAATCATCTGGTTAAGAGTTACTTCAAAGTTTTCATCATGGGAAAGCAAAGCATTGATCACTTGCCAGACAACACTGTATCTCTTGTTGTATTTTAAAGCCTCTTCAGCAGAAATCCCAGCCGGCACCCCAACGGGTAAAATGATATAGCCTCTTTTCTTGCCTTTGGCACGGCGCATGATACGCCCCACCGCCTGTATCACATCCACTTGGCTTTTACGCGGGTGTAAAAACATAATGGCATCAA
>NZ_JBHIRD010000106.1:0-761 GCF_042196905.1 Bartonella sp. AA89HNZF | reverse complement strand
ATTTTCTCTGCATTTTCTGCCTGATTGCGCGCTTGCGTCGCATCATGTCTTGCATAACCAGCAGACTCCTTGGCTTCCTTGGCTATTTTTTGTGCCTCTTCCGCTTCTTCTTCTAAAGACGCAGCTTTCTTACCCGCTGTTTCGGCTGCCCTCTGCGCCTCTCCTGCTATATATTTTGCATTACTCGCTATTTCCTTGGCTTTTTCTACTTCATTCTTGGCTTCATACGCTCGGTCATCGGCTTTCTCTGCTATTTTCTTGGCTTCTTCACCTGCCATTTCTGCTAATCTTGCTATAGTCTTAGCGTTATTGGCTGCTTCATTCGCGTCGTAAGCTTTACTCCACGCTTCATTCGCTGTGCTTTTTACTTTTTCCACCTCACTACGCGCTTGCTCCGCATCATGGTTAGCATAACCTGCTGTCTGTTTGGCTTCTTTAGCTATTTTTTGTGCTTCTTCTGCGGCTGCTTCTAAAGACGCGGCTTTCTTACCCGCTGTTTCAGCTGCCTTTTGCGCCTCTCCTGCTGCATATTTTGCACTATTGGCTATTTCCTTGGCTTTTCCGGCTTCATCTTTTGCTTCATACGCGTAGTTATTGGCTTTCTCCGCTATTTTCTTGGCTTCTTCGCCTGCCGTTTCTGCTAAACTTGCTGTAAGCTTAGCACTATCTGCTGTTTCATTCGCTTTGTGGGCTTTATTCCACGCTGCATTCGCTGTGCTTTTTGCATTTTCCACCTCACTACGCGCTTGCTCCGCATCATG
>NZ_JBHIRD010000105.1:0-774 GCF_042196905.1 Bartonella sp. AA89HNZF | reverse complement strand
CTTAAGGCTCTAATTCGAGTTAAGAAATGACCATCGATATATTCACAATCATCAATAAATTCGTATTTTTTTGCAGGCTCTTGTTGATTAGCAAGCGCGGTTTCATTTGAAATAGAAGAGATAACGGGGGAGGTGTTTGAATTTGTCATTTTAAATTCTTTCTAATCATAAAAGGTTTCTATTGACCCCCTAATGGGCGTCGGGCGCTAGAAACACGGTGATTAGTCCGCTGTATGCTTTCCCCTTGAAAGGGTATTGTATGGCATAACCACACCCGACAAAATTCTCATATACTAACAAAAGCATAAAAGAAAGTCAGTATTTTAAAGGCATGGGAGAGGCTGTTTCGTAACCTATCCGCTAATCACTAAGTGTTTCTATCACTTGATTATTTATATAACAAAATACGTATTTATTGTCAAACAATATTTTATCTTTTTTGTATTTTTTTTAATACGTTGTGTATTGATAATATCTTATGCTTATTAATTCCTTCTTTTATATTTATGTGCTTTTAAAGCTATATTATAGGTTTTATGAAACGATTGCGTTATTTTCTGAATCTATACATTTATAATATTTAGAAACGCTCTCATAATGCGTATTTTAAACTTTATAACCTATCAATTTTTTCACTAAATGGCTTTTAAGATTTCTGTTAATTTCTTTTAATAACACATTTTAGACTTAACAGCCTTTATAGGGACTGTCTTTATAACAAATGCTTTCATTTGCATTTTTGCTTTCTCTATAGCTGTTATGTTCTTTATAGCC
>NZ_JBHIRD010000104.1:0-778 GCF_042196905.1 Bartonella sp. AA89HNZF | reverse complement strand
AATTAAAATCACTTTATTAAGCATGTTTGTAAGTTCCATTAAATGATGTAAAGATCATAACATACTTTATGTGTTTTTACAATATTTTCAATAAATAATAACAATATTCTTATGTAAAAGATTAAGCTTTAAAAGCTGTTTTTTTATTGCGTTTTGATACGTTTTGTGCAATAAAGAGATGTTCGTAACTTTCGAATAACAAGATAACAGTCATGCATTGCAAAACAGAAGCCGTGTCAAGAAATTGGCAAGGCGTTAATGCATTTAAATTGAATAGAAAAAACTAGCCTCTAGTATAAAAGAAAGCCCTGTTACGTAAATACATAACAAGGCTTTCACAATTTCTCAAGTTGTATATAAAATATAGTACATTATGTATAAAGTTACAAGCGTTAAGACATAAAAAAACCGTGTCATTTAAGGCACGGCTTTTGTGATATCTTTAAAGAGGAATATTGTTTTAACCTAAAGAACGGTTAAAATACAACGCCATTATGACGTTGTGAATTAATGGTAGCATGATACATTTAAAGATGCAATTTGAGAGAAACCACACTTGCGTTTATACACAAAATATGTAAAAATATTTTTATTAATCCTATGTGGTTTTAAGTGTTTTCAATATAAGAGCCGTATCAATTCATTTTGATACGGTTTTTTTGCTACAAAGCAGACCCCCGCGCCGTTATTTTATTTACGCTGCTTTTTCACTAATGGCATCATTACTACAAATATCTTCACGGCATATTTTCTTTTCTTTACGAACGGGATTGCCATA
>NZ_JBHIRD010000103.1:304-784 GCF_042196905.1 Bartonella sp. AA89HNZF | reverse complement strand
CAATCGCTAGGACTTATGTAATTATCAGTAACTTCTGCTATTTTTTGTATTATCCTAGGATGCGGAAATCGCTTCTTATTCACATAGCGTGCTATAGATGCTTGTGTAACACCTACCAAAATCGCAAACTCGGCATAAGTAATATTATTCTTTGATAAATACAGTTTTAGTTTAGACATTCCTCTTTTTACCATATCGGTATTATTAAGACAAGCATATTTTACCATATTGGCATTTGAAAGGATTTTTTTTTTAATTAGGATAAGAATCATGAATAATTTGAAATTTTTCAGACAAAAAGTAGGTTTAACTTCAAAAGAATTAGCCGAATTGGTAGGGACTAGTCAGCCACAAATTTTTCGTTTAGAAAATGGACAACGAAAATTAACAAAGGAGTGGGCTGTACGTTTGGCGCCACACTTAAAAATTACCCCCAAACAACTGTTGTTTTCGGGAAATAGGCCTAATAGCTTAGATGAA
>NZ_JBHIRD010000103.1:0-261 GCF_042196905.1 Bartonella sp. AA89HNZF | reverse complement strand
TTAGAGCATCTAAGCTACGATAATAAGGTTAAACTTCTTGATCTCCTTTCTTCATTTTATCAAGATAAAAAAGAATAAACTCTCTTTTTTCATCTTCTGTCAATTTATCCCATAGTTCTAATATTTGCGTATTAATTGACCATTTTTCATCCATTTTTTCCACTCTAAAAAAATATAAAATAAAAAAATAACCATTTTGGTATTGACTTTAAATTACCGTTTTGGTATCAAATATCCCATATCTTAGAAAATAACCATTGC
>NZ_JBHIRD010000102.1:0-786 GCF_042196905.1 Bartonella sp. AA89HNZF | reverse complement strand
CGGCTTTTGTTTGCAACTGGAAACTTATACATTTTAAATGTTAAAATATATTACACAAAACGTGTAAAAATGCAAGCCTTAATACATAAAAACCGCATCAAAATGAATTGATACGGCTTTTATTATCAAAACAGCTAGCGATCTAAATAAACGATTAAAAGAAATAACCGAAATATAAAAGAACATCTCTTTATTGCACAAAACGTATCAAAAAGCAAGCTGTTAAGTAAAATAAAAATGGGATTCACACTGTAGATTCAGTGATTTATAATTATCATTTATCAAATCAATTTAAATCATAATGAATAAAATGAACGCTGTTAATTTACCTTCTTTTCAAACAGAAGAACAATCTTCTTTTCGTCAACTGCCCCATAATATTGAAGCAGAGAAAGCTTTGCTGGGTGCTATCATTATCAATAATAATGCTCTTGATAGCGTTTCTGATTTTTTAAAAGCAGAGCACTTTTTTGAACCGTTGCATCAAAAGCTTTTTGATATCATTTCACAAATTATTCAAAATGGAAAAGTTGCAGATCCCATTACTATTAAGCCCTTTGTTGAAAATGATGTGAAAATTGGTGACATCACTGTATATAATTACGTGGTGCGTTTAGCTAAAGAAGCTGTAACAATCATTAATACTAAAGATTATGGGAGCGTCATTTATGATCTGTTTATCCGACGCTCTTTAATTAACCTTGGCACTCAAGTTGTGAATAGAGCTTATGATGTTTCTGTAGAACTTACAACATCACAACAAATTGAAACTGTTGAAAATCAGTT
>NZ_JBHIRD010000101.1:0-791 GCF_042196905.1 Bartonella sp. AA89HNZF | reverse complement strand
ACATCACCGCCACATAGGCATACCAAGTTGTCCCATAAAGCCTCTGCTTTGATTTTATGGTATTCGCTGTTTTTATCATGAGCGACGAGACAGGTTGTGCACCAAGACAACAAAACACCATAAAGCCTAGCAATGTCAAAAATCCAGAAAACAATAAAGTATAGGTATCTGATAAAAGTACAGACAGAGCACTCCCCAAAGCAGGTCCTATCATCTTTGCCGCGCTATTGATCATGTTAAGCACAGAATAGTAACGAGTCCGTCCGTTTTCAGGCACCGAATTTGCACTGAGAACGGAAATTGCAGGCATGGCTAGACTGTTGAATGTCGCTCGACTAACTCCAAGTATAATAAATCCTTGCAGACTCGTCGCCATCAATAAACCGCCAGTACAGAGTGCCCGTAACAGCAGTGACGCCCGCAACCAATGGATCATAGAACGGTGACTTACCAACATTCCAATTGGCTTAGACAGAACGATACCAGGTAATAATGTTGCCGCTCCAATAAAAGCGACGTCATATTGATCAGCTTTCCACGTGAACACAGATACGGTCAAAATCACGATATAATCAATCCAACCGCCAAATGACACCACGCCATTACCCAGCAAAAGCACCAACAAGCGATTTTTTACTGCCCCATCTCTTTGCACCAAAACACGCACCCCTTCTTTTTCGTTAGCAATACTGATTAGATGATCAATTTTTCCTCACACCCTAAAGGCACCAACAGCTTTCACGCAACAAAGCACCAACAAGCGATTTTTTACTGCCCCATCTCTTTGCACC
>NZ_JBHIRD010000100.1:0-801 GCF_042196905.1 Bartonella sp. AA89HNZF | reverse complement strand
GGCTATAAAGAACATAACAGCTATAGAGAAAGCAAAAATGCAAATGAAAGCATTTGTTATAAAGACAGTCCCTATAAGGCTGTTAAGTCTAAAATGTGTTATTAAAAGAAATTAACAGAAATCTTAAAAACCATTTAGTAAAAAAACTGATAGGTTATAAAGCTAAAAATACGCATAATGAGAGCGTTTTTAAATATTATAAATGTATAGATTCAGAAAATAACGCAATCGTTTCACAAAGCCCGTAATATATCTTTAAAAGCACATAAATATAAAAGAAGCAATTAATAAGCATAAGATATTATCAATACACAACGTATTTAAAAAATACAAAAAAATATCAAAAAAGATAAAATATTATTTGACAATAAATACGTATTTTGCTATATAAATAATCAAGTGATCAAAACACTTAATAACTAGCGGGTAAACCACGATAAGGTTTCTCCCATTTCTTTAAAATATCGACTGTCTTTTGTGCTGTGATTAGCATATAATGGTTTTGTCGGGTGTAGCTACACCATAAAATACCTTTATGGGAAAAGTGTAGCAACGGACTAGTTACCGTGTTTTGAGCGCCCGGCGCCCTTATAGGGTGTCAATTTCAAAACTCTAAATAACTAGGTTTAATAAAATGAATTATATCTCAAAAAACACCCCCGTTATCTCTAATATTTCAAATGAAACTGCGTCTTTTAATAAGCAAAATCCTGCAAAAAAATACGAATTTATTGATGATTGTGAATATATCGATGGTCATTTCTTAACTCGAATTAGAGCCTTAAGAGATTTTGATGATGT
>NZ_JBHIRD010000099.1:0-801 GCF_042196905.1 Bartonella sp. AA89HNZF | reverse complement strand
AATCATGGAAAAGAAATACGAACTTACTGATGAAATAGACATCCTCTATCGTCGACCAGTTCGTCGCATTCGTGCACTGAGAGACTTTGGAAAGGTCAAGAAAGGTGATCTTGGTGGTTTTATAGAGCATGAAGGTAACCTCTCTCATGAGGGCGATTGTTGGGTTAGGGATAAGGCAAAGGTTTGCAGTAATGCTCAAATTTATGAGAATGCACAAGTATTTGGACGAGCACGTATCTCATGTAATGCACGTATTTATGGAAATGCTAATGTTTTTGGAAACGCTTGTGTTGAATCCAATGCACATATTTTCGATAATGCGCAAGTTTACGGAATAGCCGAAATTCACGGCAATGCCAAAATTTGTGAAAAAGCTCATATTGGTGGTGAAGCTGTTGTATGTGGTAACACATGTATTTCAGGCAACACACATATTAGTTATAGTAGAAAAGCCGAACATATCCCTAGGAAAAGACAGAGCGTATAAGCACTTTCTAACAACCAACCATTTTTAAACACAAGCGTGATTCACGCCACGGGTGAATTGCGCGCAATGTAGGAAATCAAGATGAAAAATTCTACTTTTTTAAACGAAATGGCAGAAAAATATGGATTTTCTGCTGAAGAATTTCGAACCACAATCATAAAAACTTGTATTGGAGATAAAAATGCTAATGTCATCACTGATGCAGAATTTGCCGTTTTTCTTTTTGTTGCCAATACTTATGGACTTAACCCTTTAACAAAAGAAATCTATGCTCTCCCTAAAAAAGGCGGCGGCATCATACCCGTTGTTTCTAT
>NZ_JBHIRD010000098.1:0-809 GCF_042196905.1 Bartonella sp. AA89HNZF | reverse complement strand
AAAAAATAACCATATCGTTAGAAACTATAGCGTACACCTAAAATACCCTGAAAGGACTGTTTTGTTTTATGTCCTTTAACATAATGGGCCTCACCATATAACTTTAACTTCTCACTCACAAAACTGCTTAAACCTAATCCTAACTTACCTGCATTGCCCGATAAGTCCGTGGTAAATGGATGACGTTGATTAATTAACGTTTGATTGTCATCTTTATTCTCACGCAACCATGCTGCTGTAATATACGCAAGCGATGAGGAATCCATGTGAGAACCAAATTCATATCCTAAAGATAAGCCAACCTCACTGCGTAATGAAGTAAATGGACGCATGTCACCTGTCATGCCATTCGATAACTTGATTTCTTTACCCTCAACACGCAACCATGTAAATTGTCCATAAGGCTGCAACCAACTGTTCTTTGACGTCTTAAGTCGATAACCAGCTTCAAAGGAAGTTCCCAATGCCCTTTGAGTATATGTTCCTTCAATATCTAAACCATTCGTTGAAACGGCTTTTAGAGTATTTTGATAATGATTGTATTTTAAAATACCATCGAGATACCATCCACTATGATCAAAATAAGTGACATAAGCGCCAATACCATAAGTATTGATTCCACTGTTACCCCCCCGTGCATGCGCAACACGGGCACGATCATAACTGCCAAAACCACCTATATAAAACTCTCCATTTTCCCACTCGCTTAAACCATTGATCCCCAAAACGATACCGGTCTGATCCAGTTTAAAATCTATATGCTCTGTCGCAATGCTCTCTTTAGATTTAATCGCATAGGTCCATAAAGC
>NZ_JBHIRD010000097.1:0-817 GCF_042196905.1 Bartonella sp. AA89HNZF | reverse complement strand
CTGTTGCTTTATAAACAGGCTTGCCCTCTAAAGAATTAAGGGAGACTGTGGTTGCTCCAACATTCCTGCCCGTCGCCATAAAGCGCAAAACGATACCATTCTGATAACCTAAAAACTGTGAGGTGCTTGCAAGTCTTATCACACTCGTTTGTTGGACATGATCATTGGTAACAATCCCTTCAAGCTCTCCACCCGTGTCTGATAAATATTCACGCACGCGCTGCATCATCACACGGGCGCTCTTGTTCACACTGCTAGGATGCTGTCCTTCTGACCAATCAATTAAAGCATCACAACGCGTATTATCCGCCGCTCTAAGCGACCAATCATAAATCGTCGACATCTCTCATGAATCCTAATTTCGGTAAAATGGTCCGTAAAATGCCCGCATGAATGGCGTCATCAAAGGGTTATCATCTTCATCACTCTCTTCTTCTTCCGAAGACTCTTCTTGGGATGCTAATTGTGATGCTAATAATGCCCGTAAAACCTCTAACATGTTGTCTCTATTGCCAAAACCACCCTGTGCTATAGGACTTGCTGCTCTATAAGGCTGCCCCCCATACATTTGTAACACGCGGTTGACAAAATCACTTGCACGCATACCGCTGTTGCCACCATTCAAACCAACCGCATTGCTCCCAACAATTTGCGCCGCATTGGCATGGGGATTTTGCAAAAGGCGGGCGGCTCCTCCTGCCCCTTGTTGATGTGCTAAATACAATTCTGCATCAGTAGGCGCTCTTCCCAATACACGGCTTAAATGGTTGCGATTATCAAGCGTCAACCGCCCCATGGCATCTGCCGCTTGCATGGG
>NZ_JBHIRD010000096.1:0-839 GCF_042196905.1 Bartonella sp. AA89HNZF | reverse complement strand
GATAATCGTATTTGGTTTGGCCCCACAGGAAGCAATGTTCCTTCTTTGAAGCGTTTTTTATCAGAAGTAAAGAATGGTATGGTTTCAATGACCATTTGGCTTTATGAGGAAGTAGGGCATAACCAAGATGCCAAAAAAGAGGTTAAAGTTTTTAATTCTAAGAATGTCTTTACAACTCCCAAACCTGAGCGATTAATGGAACGCATCATTCAACTTGCCACCACCCCTGGTGATCTTGTCTTGGATTCCTTTGCTGGTTCTGGTACGACCGGTGCTGTTGCTCATAAAATGGGCCGCAAGTGGATTATGATTGAACTTGGTGAACATTGTCATACGCACATTATTCCTCGTTTAAAACAAGTAATTGATGGAACTGATCAAGGGGGAATTTCTAAAAGTATCAATTGGCAAGGTGGCGGTGGATTTCGCTATTATCGCCTTGCACCTTCTCTGTTGCAGAAAGATCCATGGGGACAATGGATTATTAGTCGCGAATATAATGCTGCGATGCTTTCAGAAGCTATGTGCAAACATATGGGATTTACCTATGCGCCGGATGAAAATCATTATTGGATGCAGGGATATTCAACGGAAACGGATTATATTTATGTCACAACGAGCGCTATGACCCATGAACAACTCCGTATTATGAGCGAAGAAGTGGGCTCTCATCGCACCCTGCTGATTTGTTGTACAGGCTTTGATACAAAATCATCATCCTTTGAGAATCTTACACTTACAAAAATCCCCCGTGCAGTATTGGAAAAATGCGAATGGGGAAGGGATGATTATAGTTTAAATGTAGCCAATCTTGAACCAATGATTGTGGTAAAAGAAAG
>NZ_JBHIRD010000095.1:0-842 GCF_042196905.1 Bartonella sp. AA89HNZF | reverse complement strand
ACTTACACAATTCAGGGTAATTCTCATAATGATGTTGGTTCTGCTTTTAATGCTGTTGATACTTCTATCACGAATATCCAAAATCAGATTACGAATGCGACAAAAAACAGCCTTGTTAAGCAGGAAGGAGATGCAGGTACTATTACCGTTGGTGTGACAACGGGGGGTACAGAAATTAATGTTGCAAATAATGCAGGCAGCGATAGGACAATTTCTGGCGTAAAGACAGCTGTGAATGGTAATGAAGCTGTTAACAAAGCTCAGCTTGATAAAAGTATAGAGAAGATTTCTAATGATATTAATCTTACAAGTGCTGCTGCAGTTCTTTATGATAAAGAAAACGATACCGTTAATTATAATAGCATAACTTTGGGTGGTGATAAGACTACAGCACCAGTTTCCCTCCATAATGTTAAAGATGGAAAAATTGCTGAAGATTCGCATGATGCGATCAATGGTAGGCAGATTGAAAAAATATCTCGAGATGTAGCAAACATTTTGGGTGGGAATGCAGAATTTAGCGACGGTATTTTATTCGGTCCGCTCTATCATTTATCGCGCATTTCTGAAGATGGCGTAGCAGTATCTAAAGACCATAATAATGTTGGTGACGCTTTGATAGGGCTTGATGACAATATCAACAATGTGAATAGCCGCTTAACACATGTAGCCAATGAATTTACTCAGAAAATAGAGGGTGTTTCTAAAGATTCTCTATTGTGGAGTAATGATGAGCAGGCATTTGTGGCACAGCATGGAGAGGGAAAAGCCAATAGCAAAATTAAATTTCTTGCCAATGGAGACATTTCTGAAGATTCAACCGATGCAGTAAATGGTTCGCA
>NZ_JBHIRD010000094.1:0-851 GCF_042196905.1 Bartonella sp. AA89HNZF | reverse complement strand
GGCTCGAGTAAAACGCCCATTATCCGTTGTATTACTCCAGCTACCACCCCCTAACAATGCTCTCATTTCAAACGTATTTTGCGTACGGCTTATGGGTATAGGAAACGTGCCCGATAAAAATTGCCAAACATAACCGCAACCATCCTCACAACCGATATGCGAGATCATTCGACGATTCGCCGTATCCTTATATCCACCTGAAACCTTAGAGGTTGGTTCTTTCTTGCCAACAATATGTGTCTTTTCATTGCTTCCATACATAGCAGAAGCAAACGCTTCATCACTCAGTAAAGATTTTTTAACACGCGCCATATCTGTTACATGTTCGGTATAATTACGGTTTGTTGTTATATTGGTACGATACATTGATTTCGTATTTTCACCCGTCCCTGATTGAAGATAAATATCAACCCAAAGATCTGTAGAGGAGTCGTAGACCATTCCCTCTGGTGAACTATAAGGGCGGTGATTTAAACACCAAACTGAATTGGGTAAAATATCCCCTGCCCTATAACCAGACAAGGGGTGACCAGAAATCGTACCAACATCCGCACAAAGCGTATGAAACCCTCCTATCTTTCGCGAATTATTGACGCTGTAACCGTTTGGATACGTAGAGTTTTCTGATACAACAATTTTATGAGAATCTCCCTCCGGTACCAAATAAAGATAATAATCCTTGCCCGCAGAAAGAGACGGCATGCTTATTCTGGCATCTACCGTATAACTTACAACCAAAATATCATGAGTTCGTGGCAAAGTTAGATAGGTTCCTTTTTTCACGGTTAATTGCGCTTTGCCTGTTGCAATAAGAAACGGCGTGGAAATTGAAAGAACCGTTAAATTGGACT
>NZ_JBHIRD010000093.1:353-856 GCF_042196905.1 Bartonella sp. AA89HNZF | reverse complement strand
TAAAAGAAGGTGAAAATGTTGTCAATAGGATTAATCTTACCAAGAGCAAACTTCTTGTGAAAGATGGTGTCGGTATTCGGGGTCCTTATGGTTCAAAATCTGTTGCTGAAATTTCCCTTAAAGATTCGGAAATTCGGGCTGATGTTTTATTGAGAAATAAAACCAGACGTAAATATTATGATGACGATACTCTTCCTGTCTCTCTTACATTAACCGCGAATAATTCGATTCTAGAAGGAAGAGCAAGAACCTTAAAAATAAATACAACGACTCTTTCTCTGATCAACAACAGCAAATGGTACTTAAAAGTCAGTCAAGAGGACTCAGATACTGATTTTAATACTTTTAATTTCGATCTCAGTGACCTTAAACAACGAGCACTTTCTACTGTTTCAGTACTAAATCTTAATAATAGCTCTATTATATTTAACGCACCGTCTGCTAATGTAACATCTGCTTTGGGAAAGGGGCAATATCAGATCTTGAGTGTAGGGAAAACTGCT
>NZ_JBHIRD010000093.1:0-316 GCF_042196905.1 Bartonella sp. AA89HNZF | reverse complement strand
ATATGGTCCCTACTGTAGAAACAGCCTATTATGCAACGGGTAATGCAAGGTTGTATTTCAATACCGAGTGGAGTGATGGTTTAGAAACAGAACAACAAAAAACTGACCGCCTTCTTATTCATGGAAATATCTCTGGAACCACAACAATTTATTTTAATCATCTTTCAAACAATAGAAAATCAGAGACTGAGGATTCCCTTCCCTTAAACGCACGGGGACTTTCACTCATTCAAGTCTCTGGACAAGCAAATGAATCATCCTTCAAGCTGGCAAATGGCTATGTCACAATGGCGGGATTGCCTTATCAATATGTACT
>NZ_JBHIRD010000092.1:0-864 GCF_042196905.1 Bartonella sp. AA89HNZF | reverse complement strand
CGCAAAGGGCATCTGAAGCGAAGGGAATAGCGGAGGAAGCGAAAAGTACAGCAGATAGTGCAACGGCAAAAGCGGAGCAAGCGCAACAAGAAGCATCAGAAGCCTCTAGAATAGCCAATGAAGCGAAGGTAACAGCAGAGCAGGCATTGCAAGCCGATAGACAAGCGGTTCGTGAAGGCGAAGAAGTAAGTAAAAGTTTAGCAGAATCCGTTCAGAAGAAAACAGAGGAAGCTGAGAGAATTGCACAGACAAGTAAGAGGATTTGTGAAGAAGCCAAGCAGCTAGCAACAGAAGCCAAAAATGCCTCCACCAATGCGCTTACAGAAGCAAGTGATGCGAAGGAGAAAGCGTCTACAGCGCTAACCTCAGTCAATGAAGTCAAGAATCTTTCTGAAGAAGTTAAAGGCTTAGCAGAAAAAGCGACGACGGCATCTACAGAGGCGCAAAAGATTTCAGAACAAGCGTTGAGAGAAGCAACTGCTTCGAAAGCCACGGCGCATACAGCGTCCAGTACAGCCAATAATGCCAAGGGAATTTCTGAGGAAGCTAAAACAGTTTCAGAAGAGGCAAAGAACCTTGCACAGACAAGCAAGAATGCTTGTGATGAAGTCAAGCAAACGATAGGTGATGTTAAAAGCGTTGCAGAAACGGCATTATCGACAGCCAATACAGCCAAGCAGCAAGGAGATGAGATAAGCCAACAAACCTCAGAAGCATTGACGAAGTCTGGAGAAGCGAAGACCTTATCAGAAGAAGCAAAAGCTAAGGCAGAAAGGGTGGAAACTATTGCGACGGAAGCGAAATCTACAGCGGCTACAGCATTAACAGAAGCAAGAGAAGCTAAGAGTACGGCATCTGAGGCGA
>NZ_JBHIRD010000091.1:0-866 GCF_042196905.1 Bartonella sp. AA89HNZF | reverse complement strand
AAATGGTTGCACATTTCCGTGAAGCTGAGCGCGAGCTTATTAAAATGCATAGACGCGAGATGCATATGAAAATTTTTAGCAGTACCAGTAAGGGGATGCCTCACATACGGATTAAACAAAATCCTTTATAACATTTGTTTTCTCTATTTTATGAAAATAATCCTATTGTACATGTCTCAACAATCTGGAAAAACGCACAAAAGTTTCATCAAATCCAAAATAATCTCGGTGGGAGCGCTTGGACAAATTGTGTCAATACCAATGAAGCACATAGCATGTATCTGTATTTTAAAATGATAAAAAATTGAAAATTCATTAAAGAGGAATGCCATGAACTTCACGCTGTTCACGCAACTTTTCACTGAAATTGACAAAATAACAAAAACTTATGTCACAGATATTTCCTCAAAAGCAATGGCTACAATTACGCCCTTCGTCTCAATCGGGATCACCATCACTTTCATCATCTATGGATGGCTCATCATTCGTGGGGCTATCGACATGCCTCTCTCTGTATTTGTGAACAGTTTCCTACGAATAATCATTATTACTTCAATAGCTCTTACCGCAGGATTGTATCAACCAGAAATCACAAATTTAATAACTCAAATGCCTCATGATTTATCAAAAGCGCTCATAAAAAATCCGCTCACTGATCAACAATTAATGAACTTGCTTGACAAAGCAGCAAGCCAAGGGTTTCAATATGCAAGTCGTCTTTTCGAAGAAACTGTCTTCTTCGAGGCTAATGGGCTACTTTACGGTCTCTTAGGTATCATCATCTTGTTGGCAACAAGCCTCGTAGTCGCAATCGGTGGGGGTCTCGTCCTTCTGACAAAAATCGCACTTGCACTTCTCGTAGGATG
>NZ_JBHIRD010000090.1:0-870 GCF_042196905.1 Bartonella sp. AA89HNZF | reverse complement strand
AAAGCTAAAACAGCCCAATGATAGGAATCGTGTGCCTATTAATAAAACAATCCCTGCCGAAATCAAGCGAGGAGACAACGGAATCTCATAAACTGATTTATGAAGTTAATAATGTAATGGTCAGTCTTTCTAAATATGTGAAAATTAAAAGGTATGAAATATGCAAAAGCTGATTATTATCATAGCGATTAGTGCTTTTTTTGGAACAACAAACTTAGCAAGAAGTAACACTCTTACTAAGCAAGGAGGAGGTCATAGCCGTTTTGCAGTTCCTAGTATAGGGTCAGGAGATCTCGATTCAAGCAACAATTATAAACCAAAACCACCAAAAGGCTATGAGCCACCACGTAAACTTCCACCCGATATTAAAATTGACCTTTCTAATTTGGGAACGATAAGAAATCGCGTACCGTCCAAACCTATTGGCTCTAAGCCATCTAACACACCTCCAGTATCTCCCACAGCTCAGGTACCTAAATCAACTTTCGTATCTGCTCCATCAGCAAAATATCTGGAGCTTACTAATCTATTAAAAAAAGGGGAAATTATTGAGCTCTTAAAAAAACAGCTTGAGTTGAAAAAAGAACAAATTTCACAAACAGAAAAAACCTATCAAGCTATAACAAATAGTCAAAAAACTAGACCTGAAAAAATAGATTTTTCTAGTTTTTTTCTCAAAGAACCAGAATCGTTCTATAAGAGTGATAAGCTTTCAAGGAAATCATATCAAGAGGTATTAGAGGACGAAAACAAAGTTTCTGGGCCTTTTGATCAAATGGGCACGTTGCTTTTTGAGCGTTTACAATTTGCATCGATACTAGATAAAGCTGTAAGTTTAGAAACTTTTGAAAACGTAGAAAATCGTTTTCA
>NZ_JBHIRD010000089.1:0-889 GCF_042196905.1 Bartonella sp. AA89HNZF | reverse complement strand
ATCTTTTCCTCCAGTCCTACAGGAACAGATTTTTTGCCAATCTCGACAGAAGATAAAAATGCTACAGATATGTCTAATTTCTTAGCCATATCTAAGAGGCGTTCGGAGTGATCAATGCGAAGTTTCCGTAAAATTTTACCAAAAGATGTAACCATATAAAAAGTCCTATTAGAGAAGAAATATTTTCTTCTGATTCTAACAAATCTTTTTATGATTTTCTTCAATTATTACGAATCAAGAGTTCTTTTCGGGGTGGTTTTTTAGCAAAACCAGAGGTCCAAAGGGTCGCTATTCTAAGATAGCTAACTTTTTGTTATCCATCTTTTAAGATGTGAGAAGCTATTCTCTATGGCGTCCACAAAACGGGCAAAATCAATAACAAACATAAAGAGAATGAAGGCAATCAATTTCATGATGCGTGACATCATCTTTAAGCCTTGATAGGTCTCTATCATCTCATGAAGAAGCTGTTGTTCTGTTTCTGTAAGATCTTTATCTTTGCTGCTTCGTTTCTTGACCATCTTTCCAACCACATAAATGGGCTCCCTGCTTGTTATGCTTCAAAATATCTCTTGCAAGGTTGGAACTGATGACCTCAACATCCTGATTATCCAAATAAATGGGCAACCAGCCACCACAAGAAACAGACCTATTTGCCGCGCACCCAACGAGAAAGTTCAGAGCGCACACCAGCATCACTTTTTCGATTAACTTCATTTTCTACCTCAAGACGGGTTGTTGCTGTCTTTAAAGCATTCTCTGTTTGCTTTTGCCGTTCGCTTTGCTTGCCAAGCTGAAACGCCTTGGCTAAAGCCATAAAAAAAACGGCTAAAGCCGCTGTAAACATAAGAGAATATTTCTTTAGCCAAAAAATCATAAGCGTTGCTCC
>NZ_JBHIRD010000088.1:0-903 GCF_042196905.1 Bartonella sp. AA89HNZF | reverse complement strand
CCATCAACGGGTTTTGCTACCGCATCATAGTCTTCTGCAAGGCGTGTGGCAAAAGCCATATCGCTTTCAGAAGTTTGATCAATGTGACGCACAACAATTTTAGCAAGAGCAGGGTCAACTTTTGGTATATAGCCATTGCGCTCTGCTATCTCTTGAACAATACTGCCAAGGGTTTGTTGGTGATAGGATTGGCTTTTGGGTGTTCTATAAGACGTGTTCATTGATGCGGCGCGTCCTGTCACGCTTAGGCTTTGTGGAGGGCTGCTTACAGAGATTTCATCAATCAGATAGGCTCCCATATCGCGGTTTTTGCCGCTTTCATAGCCAAGTGTTACGGAAATGATTGTTCCGATGAGAGGAATATCAAGAAAGCCATTATCACTGTCACGAGCGCGGTCATCAAGCTCTATGGTAATGCGGTCACTTTTGTCTTCTGCTTCATCGGTAATTTCAATCGACAAAACATAGTCCATGAGAGTTCTTGTGATGTCCTCTCCATTTGCCATCACTGTGCAAAAAGGTTTCATGACTGGCTACCCCAAATTCTAATCACCGGTGTGGCTTTAGGATAGGGGAGGGTTGGCAAAACGATTGTGATGCCTGCTTTTAAGATAGGTCCATGGTCTGCAAGACCAAAATTTGCTGCATAAACGCGTTCAACAGCAAGGGCTTGTTGACCCTTAGCATAGTATTTCCAGCAAATGGCGTCAACCATATCGCCTTCTTTTGTTACGTAAAGATCACTCATAGGTCTCCACCATATTCTCTCAACTTTATCGTAAATTCTTGTTTTTTGGGGGATCCGTTATAGTGAAAAATGCTTTGTTTTTCCTCTACAGAAAGAATGACAAACTTTCCTAAAATTTTTCCCTGACCAGTCACAAGAATGTGAGGTCCTTCATG
>NZ_JBHIRD010000087.1:0-903 GCF_042196905.1 Bartonella sp. AA89HNZF | reverse complement strand
ATAGGATTTCGACTCGTTAACACCATCATTGACAAGACCACTAATTTTCTCATCCGTATACTTATTGGCATCTTCAAGAACTATCTTCATCTGCTCTTCAGTATAATCATGTAACTGACCACCATTAACAGCTTGCTGAGAACCTGTTTCAATCTTCCCTGCCGCTACATTGTCTATCATAACAGGTTCGCTGTCATTACCTCCTACTAACGTAATGCTATTGGTCTTTTTACCATCACTATCTTTATCATAGTTAACAACGCCATCTGTTACCGCTACTTCAATATTTTTCACATGTTGATCTATCGTATCTACTTTGTCTTCAACATCTTTTACTCTCTCATTCGTGCTCCAAAGCTGACCACCATTAACAACTTCTTGCGAGCCTTCTTCTATCTTACCATCCAATACATGCGTAATCTTACTCGACTTACCATCATGCTTCGCATCATACGCGCCTTCTTCTTCATTCCAATTCAAACCATTGCTCGCCACATTCTTCTCAACATCATGAATACGGTCGTTGATACTCGTCATACCATCACTAACACCATCAAAGGCTCCTGCTACATCATGATAGATCTTCTTGGCTGACGAACTACCATCAGAATTGAATTGCGCAACCTTGAATTCCGGAGCCCTCCATTCGCCACCTTCATAGCTAGCTCCTCCGCCTAAATACATCGCTAGCGTCTGATGCAAGGAATAAAGCTGAGAACCATTCACGGCTTCCGTCGAACCTTCAGAAAGTGTGCCCGCTTTCACGCCAGAGAGACTACGTGTATCACCATTCATGTTTGCAATTGTGATTGCACTACCCTCTTTTTCTCCACCTATCTTGATTACCTTCGTAGCATCATCCTGCTTAACAAGACTATCTCCTACAACTTTATTAATCTCATT
>NZ_JBHIRD010000086.1:0-928 GCF_042196905.1 Bartonella sp. AA89HNZF | reverse complement strand
AAGGGTGGGGGTGCTCGTAGATATGCGGGGAACAAAACACCCCCATAAGGTTAAGCAGCTTTTGTTGAGAGTTGTTTTATCTCTCGTTCTATCTCTGCTAAAAAGGTTTCAACAGCTTGATTGATCTGTTCAATTTGTTGATCATCACGGAGAACACGCTTGACTTTCATGCGTAAGTGAAAGAATTCCCCCGTAAAACGTGGATCATAACTTACGAAATCACACCATTTTCGTCCTGTACAAGCCATTTGGAATTGCATTTGTGCGTGATATTCTGGTTTGATTTCATCACCTATACAAAAGCGCATATGTGTTACTGATCTCGGGCATTTGACTTCGATTAAACCGTCTTCTCCAATGAGACCATCGGGGCTAGCCCCCGCCATTTCTATTGTGGGGTGTTGGATAAAGCCGCACTTTGTTATATTGGCATCATGAATGAAGCCATATTCTCTCAAGGCATCATCTTCATGTTCGATACCCCATCTCATATCTTCAGTTTCATAATAAGGGCTTGTTTCGCCTGTTAAGCGCTCTGTTATGAGTTTGATTTTGTAGTCTTCATATTTGCTCGTAGGCAATCCTTTTGCTGTCTTACTGATAATGTTGTAAACATTAGATGCGGTGACTTTACCCAAGCGCGCTTGAAACCATTCTGCTGTTCTTTGTTCCATCTCACACCGCCGTTCTTTGTTCTTGTGGTGCATATTCTATATCTTGGACGTGAATATATTCGGCATCTTGTATAGGCGCCTCTATTTGCTTTTGTTGTAGGAAAGATTGTTCTTTTTCATGCTGTCTCTTTTGCAAAACATCCAAAATCCTTTGTGCTACTTCATCAGGAAGATCTTCAAGCCTGTCGACTTGTGCATAATCAAGCACTTTTTCTTCTTCTGTTTGAGTGATGTTTATTAATTGTTTGATTTGC
>NZ_JBHIRD010000085.1:0-932 GCF_042196905.1 Bartonella sp. AA89HNZF | reverse complement strand
GATATCCATATTGCTGCTTCCGATATAGATGCCAAGGGTAATGTTGCTCTTGGCGCCCAAGGGGAGGTAACAATAGGGGTAAGAAACGATGAGATGGAATATCATCTTCGCACCAAAAACACGAAAGTGGATATGCAAGCCTCTCATGCGGTTGGCTCTTCGATAAAATCGGGAGGTGATACCACTGTCATTGCAGGGCAGGATGGCAAACCGCATGATCTTAGCATCACAGGCAGTTCCATTGCGGCTGATGGCAAGGTAGGGCTGAAAGCCAGCAACGATGTCCTGATCAATAATGCAGAGGATAGCTTACATTATGAGATGTCGTATAACAAAGAGGGTGGGGTGTTTAGTAGCAGCAAATCTGAGCATAACAAGATGGATGTGAGCCAAGTTGTGGGGTCAAGCATAACAGGGGGTGAAGGCATTGCCATTGATTCCGGAAACAACACGGAAGTTGTCGCCTCGACGCTCATAGCCGGTAAGGCAGAGGAAACGTCAGGAGAGAAAGCACTAGGAGATCAGAAAAAAGCGGATATTACTATTCACTCTGGGGGAAAGATTACTATCAAAGGCGCCCAAGAACACTTGGATCAGCAAGCACAATCGTCATCAAGTGGCTTTTTGCATGAGGAATCGTCCGATACATCTCAATCGCATACCACAACGGTCTCCTCTATCCTTGGGGCAACGGGCAACATTATCACGCAATCAGACAAAGAGACCACAATCACGGCTTCTCATCTGCTTTCCGGTCAAGATATCAATGTGAGCGGAGAAAGTGTGACGATTGATGGCATGACAGATCATCATAAAAGCCATTCAGAGGAGCATGAAACAGGTTTTGGTGTGGGATCAGGCAAGGGCTTTGTGTCGATATACGGGAGTGAGGGAAAGACAGAAAATGAAGAGAGTTTTGAGCATCAAGGTTC
>NZ_JBHIRD010000084.1:0-951 GCF_042196905.1 Bartonella sp. AA89HNZF | reverse complement strand
GAATTTATTGATGATTGTGAATATATCGATGGTCATTTCTTAACTCGAATTAGAGCCTTAAGAGATTTTGATGATGTCAAAAAAGGTGACCTCGGTGGCTATATTGAAAGTGAAGATAATCTCTCTCATGAAGGTAATTGCTGGGTGTATAATAAAGCTCGGGTCTTTCAAAATGCACGCGTCTTTGGAAATGCTAAAGTAAAAAGCTTTTTTGTTGATGTCTATGGTAATGCGCAAATTTATGGGAATGCTATTTTTGAAGGTATGACATTAAAGGACAATGCAAAGCTGTCTGGTAATGCGCATGCTAACAACGCCGTTGTAATTGAAGGCAATGCACAAATTTATGATAACGCCCGTGTCACTGATCATGCTCATATTTCCGATAATGCTGTCATTTGTGATGATGCTCATGTCGGAGGCAATGCAAAAATAAGTGGCTCTGCTTACATTTGTGATGAATCACGTGTTTTTGATGATGCCGTTATTTGTGATGCTCTTATCTCTGGTTCTTCATATATTCATAGCAATGCCTCTTTAACAGCTAATGAAGATATCTGTGATGATGCATATCCTGAGTTTGGTAGCGAAGATGATTATTATCGTCATGAGTATTATGCTGATTTTGAAGGGTATTATGACGATGATAATGACAGCGAATATGAAAGTGATGCTGCGTAAATGACACGCGCGGGCGCGGCGGGGGCGCCCTCCTTTAAACATCTCATTTAAAAATTTAAATCTCTATAAAGGAATTGTGCTCATGCAAAAGAAGTTTGCACTCACAAATGAAACGCGTGTAATTAATAATCATACCCTTTATCGCATTAAAGCATTAAAAGACTTTGCTGATGTTAAAGCAGGTACTTTAGGGGGCTTTATTGAAAAGGAAGATAACCTTTCTCATGATGGCAATTGCTGGGTTTATGATAATGCTTGTGTTGTAAAATC
>NZ_JBHIRD010000083.1:0-978 GCF_042196905.1 Bartonella sp. AA89HNZF | reverse complement strand
AAAATGATATAGGTTCTAAAAAGAACTGACAAGACTGACAAAAGTTTATTAAAAGGGATTTTGCTCATCTCTATAATTATCATTCTCTCTTTAGATGTTTTCATAAGTGTTTTCATAACAGACAATAAATCGCAATTATCCTATTTATCATTTCTCTTATGAACATGAAAAATGATGCCATGGCTATAAAGAACATAACAACTATAGAGAAAGCAAAAATGCAAATGAAAGCATTTGTTATAAGAGCGCGGTGCTATTAAGGTCGTTTAAATTAAAGACCCTTATAAACAAAATTCACAAAAAATTTAAAATTCATTTAGTAAAAAAATTGATAGGTTATAAAGTTTAAAATACGCATTATGAGAGCGTTTCTAAAATATTATAAATGTATAGATTCAGAAAATACGCAATCGTTTCACAAAGCCCGTAATATAGTTTTAAAAGCAAATAAATATAAAATAAGCAATTAATAAGCATAAGATATTATCAATACATAACGTATTTAAAAAATACAAAAAATATCAAAAAAGATAAAATATTATTTGACAATAAATACGTATTTTGTTATATAAATAACCAAGTGATGAAAACACTAAACATGTAGCGAAAAGGTTGCGATAAACCTAATCCTATTATAAAACTGGCTATCTTTTATGCTCTAATTAGCATATATGATGATTTTGTCGGGTGTGGTTATGCTATACAATACTCTTATGAGGAAGGCATAACAACGGACTACATGCCGTGTTTTCAACACCCGGCGCCTTTATAGGCTGTCAATTGAAAACACTAAATCATGTAGGATTTAATTATGACAAATATCTCAAAAAACACCCCCATTATCTCTAATATTGCGAATGAAACCGCGTCTGTTAATAAACAAAATCCTGCAAAAAAATATGAATTTATTGATGATTGTGAATATATCGATGGTCATTTCTTAACTCGAATTAGAGCCTTAAGAGATTTTGATGATGT
>NZ_JBHIRD010000082.1:0-997 GCF_042196905.1 Bartonella sp. AA89HNZF | reverse complement strand
AAGAGCTTTATACCTATACCTTCTCAAAAGCCGTTCAGAATGAATTGCTTGCACCTTATAAGATTATTGTTTTGGGTGTTAATGAAGAGGAAGTGAGTGAATCCATTCAACATCTGATGACCGATGAGAATTATGAACTTATCCTTGATGATAAAACCAAGATCATAGGTTGTTATCAAGCCCTTGCTAAAATAGATCTAAAAGTTGATTTAAATGATGACCCTAATCCCATGCGGCGGGCTTTGGCTTTTTGCAAAGATATCAAAACTTCTGAACGTATCCGTGATACCTTCAATTCTGAAGAAATACAGAAAGAATTATTTAATCTTCATAAGGTTTATAAAGATACCCCGCCGCTTCACTGTACCTTTGATCATATTGATGGAACCCAAAGTGCCAAAACGCGTCATAAAGCCCTTGATTGGCTTAAAGAAGATGCGGGGGAAAACACCTGCCGTGTGCTCACCAATGTAAGATGTCTGTCTGAAGGGGTAGATGTTCCTGCTCTTGATGCCATTATGTTTTTACACCCGCGGAAAAGTTATGTGGATATCATACAGGCTGTGGGGCGTATCATGCGGCGTGCAAAGGGTAAAAAAAGAGGCTACATCATTTTACCCGTTGGGGTGCCGGCTGGAGTTTCTGCTGAACATGCTTTACGCTACAATAAGAGATACAAGGTAGTCTGGCAAGTGATCAATGCTTTGCTTGCTCATGATGAGAATTTTGAAATAACCCTTAACCAGATGATTTTAGGTCAAGACGTCAGTGATGTTTTAGAGATTGGCGCCTTAAAGAGCATGACCGCGGTTGAGGATAAACTCCATATCCATGAAAAATCAGAACATATGGGTCTTGAGATTGGAAAAGCCGCTCATGAACCACAAATTATTCATAGTGTAACAGGAAGATTACCTTTTTATAAAGAGTTTCCCAATGCTTTGAAAACCCTTATTGCGAAGAAATTTGCTATTGCGGATTATTGGGAAAATTGGGC
>NZ_JBHIRD010000081.1:0-998 GCF_042196905.1 Bartonella sp. AA89HNZF | reverse complement strand
TATGATTGGGGATTGCAGAAATGGTCGACGCTACAGGGAAAACCTTTCACGTTGTTTCCAGTATTTACGACAGGTTATACTTTAGAACAGTTAGATGAGATCTCGATCAATCTTGAGACATTACCGGCTTCTTTAGACAGCCCTCGTTGGCAAAGTGGCGCACCCATGCTTGGTGCTTTTGATGACCAAAATCGGCTTGTTATGTTTACAGGTGCGCCGATGGAAGCAACGGTTGTTTCGCAAGAATTGGGAGCACCAGATGGAAGTTTTAACTTTATCACGAAGATGTTTGCTGAAGTTGATACGACGGAAGGTCTTTTAAGCATAGGAGAGCGTCGGCTTCGCAATCATCAGACACCGATTACATGGCATAAGGAGAGGGCATGTTCATATGTCACGGGCGCTTATCATGGTCGTTCGCGCAATCGTTATCACCGCTTTAAATTGCGTATTCCTGAAGGCGTTCATTGGAACCATATCACAGGGTTTAATGTGGATTTACGTCCTTTAGGCAGAGGGTAATGGCAAAAGTCTTTTTGACCACGTCTTGGGATATGGAGCGTATAGCACCATACCTTGAAGACATCATTGCGTCGTTTCGCGAGTATGTGGAACGTTTTAAACATGAAATCACGTTGCAAGAGCTCCTTGAAGCGATTTGCAGTGGCAAGAAACAGTTATGGCTTGTTTTGGATGATGACGAGCGCTTTTTAGCGGCATTCACGACCCAGATACAACAGACAGTTTTAGGAAAGAAGCGCGCTCTGATTTGTGAATGTAGTGGCAAGGGCGTTCTTGATCAAGTTGATAATTTGACATTTGTAGAGGATTGGGCGCGTGAGAATGGGGCTTTTGAGATAGAGATTTTAGGGCGTTTAGGTTGGAAACGTGCACTGAACAAACAAGGTTATGGCATAGATATGCTTTATTATAGGAAGGAATTGTGACATGGGGAGCAGTAGACCAGCAACGACAGAACAGAAGCAGGTGCAGACAAG
>NZ_JBHIRD010000080.1:0-1033 GCF_042196905.1 Bartonella sp. AA89HNZF | reverse complement strand
TGTGCATTAGCACCAAAGCTAAAACAGCCCAATGATAGGAACCGTGTGCCTATTAATAAAACAATCCCTGCCGAAATTAAGCGAGGAGACAGATGAAAAAGCGATTTATTATAACAGGAATGATTACCCTTTTGGGGATGATAAATCTGGCACATGCATCGGATTCTCCTCAAGCAGATACATGCAATTTTCTAGCGTTGGGACTTGCTCAATATCAAAAGAACATATTTGGAACAGACCGCACTGGAGTCCTAAACAAATGTGCACAATCCCCATCGTCTGCTCCACCGCCACCACCTGCTCCACCGCCACCACCTGCTCCACCGCCACCACCTGCTCTACCAGCAGAGTATCTGGAGCTTATTAAGCTATTAAAAAAAGAGGAAATTATTGAGCTCTTTAAAAAACAACTTGCGTTAAAAAAGGAACAACTTTCACAAACAGAAAAAGCCTATCAAGCTATAACAAAGAATCAGAAAACAAACCCAAAGCAAATAGACTTTTCTAGTTTTTTTCTCAAAGAACCAGAATCGTTCTATAAGAGTGATAAGCTTTCAAGAGAATCATATCAAAAGGTACTAGAGGACGAAAACAAAGTTTCTGGGCCTTTTAATCAAATGGGCAAAACTATTTCAGAGCGTTTACAATTTGCATCGATACTAGATAAAGCTGTAAGTTTAGAAACTTTTGAAAACGTAGAAAATCGTTTTCAATACCTCAAAAGTCTATTTAATGAACTTCAAACAAAAGAAAACCTGAAAGATATTGCAGATCTTCAAGCACATATCGATGGTTCATTAGCCATGATCCAAAATGAATTTATAAAGGTACAAATGGTAGCACATTTACGTAACGCTGAGCAATCACTTATCAAAAGGAAAAGACGCGAACTTGATATGAAAATTTTTGATCATGAAAAAAAAGGGATGCCTACCATACGATGAAAACAAAAGCCGATGTAGAAGGTTCAGTACTCTCTGAACAATTAAGAGAGGCACAAAGATTTTACCAAAGCCAAGATATCGTGCTGAAA
>NZ_JBHIRD010000079.1:0-1064 GCF_042196905.1 Bartonella sp. AA89HNZF | reverse complement strand
TCTCCCCCACATTTATATAAAAAGACCTCTAAACAAAACTGTTTAGCCCGTCAATGGTTAATACATCAATATCCCCATAAATATAAAGGATAAGTTTGCTCAACCATATCCCCTTGCATTCATAGAGTGAACCTTCAAAAGACGCCTAATCTATGAGTTTTAGGGGTTTTGAGTATTTTGAGGGTTCCTTTTACCCCCCTTTATATATTTTTTTCAATCGAAAAATAAAAGTCATTATATTTCAATAGGTTAATATTTTAAACAAACAACCTATATTAAACACAACACGTAAATACAATCTATGATATATATTTAAAGGAGTTTTGAAGGTATTTTGAGGGTTTTAAACACCTTCAAAACCTATCTATAAACTTATCAAAATACTCATTCTGATATATTAAAGCCCATAGTACATTTATCTTGATTAACCCGTGAAATGAATAGCAAATTTCACTACTTTGCTGATCTTATTCCATGTCATGGGCTGTTGATAAGCAGCCTTAAAGACCCCTTTTGAAAAAAATATCGGCTTTTTTTAGCAGTTTTTTCCCTTTTTTATCGTTATTTGCTTTAAATGCATTTAATTAAATTCATTTTGATTCTTTTGATGATTATTAATCATCTCATAAGGCAAGGGATTTTTATTACAATATGCTGCAATCTATTAAGTCTGATAATGAACAATTCACTTTACGCTCCCTTTTACAATCCTATCGTGAACAGACAACTTCAAATACTCTACGAGGGAAAGTGTTTGAAGATTTTGTGACAAAATATCTTATGTATGACCCTCTCCACTATGGGCGATATGAAAAAGTTGAGAGCTATTATGAATGGGCTAAAGAGCGTGAAGGTTGGAATAAAAATGATATCGGCATTGATCTGGTTGCCAAGCTTCGCAATCAAGAGGGCTATGTGGCTATTCAATGTAAGTTTTATCAAGCAGACCATCAGATCAGTAAAAAGGATATTGATAGCTTTATCGCGGCATCTGGAAAAGACATCTTTAAATATCGACTTCTCGTTGACAGCACAGAAGTGGAATTAAGTGACAATGTGAATGC
>NZ_JBHIRD010000078.1:0-1083 GCF_042196905.1 Bartonella sp. AA89HNZF | reverse complement strand
AAGAGCCGCGATGTTGATCAGACGGTCGATAGATTGTAGCATTAAGGAGATCAAAATGAGTTTAAATGAAATAATATTGATAGTTGTGTGTGTAGTATTTGGAGCATTGCTTTTATGCGGAGTGATGTTTCGTATTGCTTTGTATTATCGTGACCAAGTTAAGAGGCTTAAAGAGGAAGTTGAAACTCTAAAATTAAAAATTGGGCATTTAACAGACGAGTTACAAAATAAACAGCATGAATGTTCAAGAGAAATTCAGAATGGCATGGATAAGAGTTTTTTAAATATCAAAAATGCATCAGAAATTAGAGAACTGAAGCAAAAGATAGATGAGTATGAAGCAGCGTTCAAACGAAAAAACGAAGTTATAGATGCACTCGAAGCAGATGTTCAATCACGTGATACGGAAATTGAGAGACTAACACAAGAGCTTAAACAGCATGATGAAGCAGTAAAAGCGCCGCCTCATAAGAATAAGAAGAGTAAGAAGAAGGGGAAGTGAGGAGATAGAGATGGGCTTAATTGCGCTTATTATATCTTGTTATGCAGCTTATACTGCTTTTAAAACCACAAAAAGGCTTAGACAAGAGATAAATGAAAAAGACGAAATAATACACGAGCAAGCAAAGCTCATTAAAAAATTATCTTTTCCTAACGTTTCTTATTGTGTGAATTGCAGTAAAATTGTGTGCAGAGAAGTCATTTAAGCACCATTCTAAGAAAAAACCATCATTAAATGCAAGTGATTTAGATGCTTCATACAATCCTTTGTTTTGATCTAGGTACGCGGACTGGGTGGGCGATATGTGGAGGGGACGGTAGTATCATCAGTGGTACTGTTAATTTTCAAACCCGTCGTTTTGAAGGCGGTGGAATGCGTTACTTGCGTTTTAAGCAATGGCTATCAGAAATAAAGCAGACAGCAGGTCAAATTGACGCGGTGTATTTTGAAGAGGTGAGGCGTCATAAAGGTACAGATGCCGCGCATATTTACGGTGGTTTGTTAGCAACGTTAACGGCGTGGTGTGAACATCATCAGATACCGTATGAGGGGATACCGGTAAGTACGATTAAGAAAGCGAC
>NZ_JBHIRD010000077.1:0-1091 GCF_042196905.1 Bartonella sp. AA89HNZF | reverse complement strand
GCGTGAAAGGCTTCACTCTTTTCATCGGAAATCATATCTTTAAGATGATTGATATGGTTTTGAGCAATCTCAGCAACATTGTTCGCCCAAATGCCCCAATAATCCGTGATTTTAAAACTATCCAGAAAAATGGCTTTGACAAAATCAAAAAATTCAGAACGGGGGAATAAGTCTCCTTGTCCTCCAGATACCGATTGAGATTTGCTTTCTGATGTTCCAATGACACGTCCAGAACTTTCTGTTTTGGATGGTATCGAGATCTCATCAACCGTTGTGGTAAGCTCTTTTAATTCATTGGCACGCTTAATCTCTATAATCTCAATCGTATGGCTGCTATCTTGTCCTAAAGACATCTGATTAATTGTCCGAGCAAGCCTTTCGTCATGAGAATGTAAAGCATGCAAAACTTGCCAAACAACACGGTATCTCTTATTGTTTTTTAAAGCCTTTTTGGCTTCTAAGTGTGAAGGAATGATAATGGGTAAAATGATATAGCCCGTTTTTTTATTTGGAGCACGACGCATCACACGCCCTACTGCCTGTATCACATCCACTTGGCTATTGCGCGGGTGTAAAAACATGATGGCATCAAGAGCAGGGACATCAATCCCTTCTGAAAGACACCGAACATTGCTTAAGATCCGACAAACGTTTTGCCCCGCATCTTCTTTAAGCCAATCCAATTCCTCATTGCGTTTTTTGACGCTTTGCGTTCCGTCAATATGTCTTACTTCACAGTTTAGAAAGGGAACGGTTTGAAGGAAATCATCAATATGAGATTTGATAATTTTATTAAAGAGCTTTGTTATATATTGAGAGGTATTGATATCTTTGCAAAAAGCTAAAGCACATTGCATGGGCTCTGTATCATCATCATCAACAGCCGCTTGCTTATCTATTTTGGTAAGTGCTCTATAACAGCCAATAATTTTTGCCGCATCATCTAAATCAATTTCACGGTTTTCATTGGCAATAATCTCCTGTATGGCTGGTGTGATATAGGTTTCATTAATACCCAAGACCACAATCTTGTAAGGAGTTAACAGTTCATTATCGACAGCTTCCGCGAAGGTATAATGATGAAGTTGTTT
>NZ_JBHIRD010000076.1:0-1097 GCF_042196905.1 Bartonella sp. AA89HNZF | reverse complement strand
CTTATAATTCCCCAAACTCTGCACTGTTCCCTTTTTTCATTTCCGTCGCATCCCAAACAACAATATTGTCCGTTTTATCAAAGAATAATAAAGTTCCAAGATTACCATCACGGTAGAAAACAAAACCATACTCAACGCACAACAAATAAAGATAGCCATCCCTACCATACTCAAGATTACAAAAGCATTTATAAAAAAAGCTGTCACGTGTTCCCCTCTTGTGTTCTGTTGCGAGATTAGTTGTCTTGCTGTTGCTTCTCTGGCAATGTTTCCCCCAGCAATATCATTTCCTTGACATCCCGTTTCAATATGGCGTTAAAGATAAAAAAGAGTGGAAAGAATCCTAAAAGAACGCCAAAAATGTTCTGCGGCAAGAGACATAAAAAAGCCCAAACGCTATTCCATCCTGCGTCCCGCAAAGACGTGATTATAGGATTGTTTTTAACAGGCTGTCTCCATATCTCCCAAAACATTTTTTGAAGATCTTCTTGTTTCATTTGCGCCATTGCTTGCAACTGTTCTTTAGATATAATGTGAAAAAATTCCAGAGGCTTCATATAGACAGTCGCGACAAAAAGCACCAACAAGAGGATAGCCAAACAACAAATGATGACATACTCTTTCGTTGAGAGAGTCATGCATTTTTTGAAAACAGCCGATTGATCTAACCCTGGCTGTAATGCAGAAGCCATATTTCCCTTATGGGCAGATTGGTGTTGTGATTTATCTTTGATCATGTTGATATTCCCCCACATCTAAAATGCCCACGCACTCTTTAATAATTTAATAACACGCGACCAGCGCGGCAAATTCGTCTAGCACTCTTTTCACCATAAAACAAGCACTAATAAGACCCTGTAAATCTATTTTTTAATTCTTTATACGTGACACCCTACAATCTCTAAAGGCTTATAAGCACAAACGCCACTGTCTTCCCCTTATCTATCACCCACACCTCAAAGGATAATGTTTTACACAACACGACAAGCAAGAATATTCAATCTAAAAAAAACATCTCATGTGGAAAACTGACAAGCCCACCATAAACGACAGCGTTTACCATTGCTTAAAATGAAGTCGAGCCCATAGGATACAAA
>NZ_JBHIRD010000075.1:0-1100 GCF_042196905.1 Bartonella sp. AA89HNZF | reverse complement strand
AAAAAGCTAATCATAAAGAAGTTTAAGAAGAAAAAACAACTTCAAAATGTCCTTCAAGCGTTTTAACTTCTTTCGGATTAACAATAATCTTTATATCGTTTCCTAATTTTGCCAAACACTCAAGCATTTTCATTTCACTAATTCCTCGAAATTCTCCACTTAAGAGTTTAGACAGTTTTGGTTGAGTCATTTTCAAAAGTTGACTAGCCTGTTTTTGTGTTAAGTTCTTTTCTTTCAGAATTTGACTAATCTTATGAGCAAGTTGCGCTTTGATAAGCATCTCTCTGGAATCTGAAAAGCCAAGATCCGCATAAACATTGGAACTACCGTGAAAAACATTGATCATTTTAATTCCCTTCTAATTGTTCTGCTAACTTGAGACGTTCTTTAATCAGATTAATGTCTGGTTTTGGTGTTGCAATGCCACGGGTCGATTTTTTCTGAAAACAATGCAACACATAAAGAGATTTTTTATATTGTATCGTATAAACAGCGCGATAAGTTCCTTGAATATCGCGTTCAATAATTTCTAGAACATTGGCAGATCCAAACCCCTTGAGAACCTTAACATTTTCTCCTCTATCTCCTATCTGAGCAAGATAAAGAGCATAACCAATCCTTTGTTGAATAAGATCAGGAAGACTTTTTATATCTTTGAGTGAAGAACCAAGCCATATGATACGTTTTATTTTACTCATGATTATTAATATACCCATATGGGTATATTTTCAAGTGGTTATTCTAATTTTGTGATTTTTTAATAACTATTATTAATAAAATTGACTTGATAAAAATGGTAACAAAAAACCATAATTGTTTATTTATCTTATGAAAAGCTGCTTTGTAAAAACCAACGCTTCCAAATGTAAAAAGAACGTTTTTTGCAGATATTTATTGAATATGCATTTGCTTTTGATTGGATTGTTAAAGCTACCGAGCATTTTGATTTGTTTGATACGTTTGATAGCCATAACAAGCGTTTATAGGCTCTGTAATTCAAATGAGTGAGTAAAAATCAAACGCATCATTTACATTCCTTTTGATAAGTTTTCATATCTCTCATAGAGCGCTTGCAATATGATACGTTTTGTATATATGCA
>NZ_JBHIRD010000074.1:0-1118 GCF_042196905.1 Bartonella sp. AA89HNZF | reverse complement strand
TCAGGCAAGGGCTTTGTGTCGATATACGGGAGTGAGGGAAAGACAGAAAATGAAGAGAGTTTTGAGCATCAAGGTTCTTCTCTCAATGCGGATGGCAATATCACCATCACTGCCAAGAAAAAAGATGTGACAATTGTTGGCTCTGATCTTGCAGGTGAGAATATTAATCTTTCGGCAGCGCGTGATGTCAATGTGCTTGTTGGTCATAATAGCCATAGGGCAAGCTCAAAGGAAGAACGTACAGGCTTTGGGTTTCAGTTTGAAAAGAGCAACAGCGGTGCTTCCTTGGGGGGTGGAATTGCAAGCGCCAAAGATACGGGCGATCAATGGGAAACCACTTCTACACAATCACACATCACGGCACGCCAAGATGTGCAGATTACTGCTGACAATGATGTGAATTTACAAGCAGCCATTGTTTCGGCGGATCGTGATGTCAACATTGATGCCGGCAATAATATCACCCTATCAGAAAGCTATGATACCTCTAACGGCAAAGAGACACATGAAAAGTCTTTTGCTGGTGTGACAACTTCCGTTGATATCGGTGTCCTTGGCACGGTACAAGGACTAAAAGATTCAGCGGACCGTATGAACAATAAGGATGGCAATAACACCGTTATTAATGGCATACTGACCGGCATGAAAATCAATCACCTCTTTAACAAAGGCAAGAATTTTGTTGATTGGCTGACTGGCAACACAGGAGAAAAGGGGAACATAACCAAAGGACTGAGTAACCCATTAGGAGGATTGGGGGGCTCCACCAAGGATGCTCTTGCCAATATGGCTGGCGCATCTGGCAGTGTAACCGTGGGCTTTAAAACTGAGAAAACAGAAGCCTCTGTTCAGACCTCCACAGCGGTGACAGATAGCATAGAAGGCGGACGCGCTGTTAACATGCATGCCCACGAAGGCAGCATTCATGGTGTTGGCGCTGATGTTATCGCTGGTACCAATCCAATCTATGTGCTGGAAAATGATGCACAGAGCGGAAAGATCACCATGGAAGCAGGTAAAGATATCATCTTTGAAAGTGCACAAAACACGCAAAGCACACAAAACAGCAGTGAAAGTTCTTCAATGAGTGTTGGCACCGGTTATGGCACGGGTGGCGC
>NZ_JBHIRD010000073.1:0-1189 GCF_042196905.1 Bartonella sp. AA89HNZF | reverse complement strand
AACAAGCATTATTTATTCAATGATCTTAGAGACGATACCGGCACCAACAGTACGACCACCTTCACGAATAGCAAAACGAAGTTTTTCCTCCATCGCTATTGGAACGATCAACGAAACATCCATGGCAACATTATCACCGGGCATAACCATTTCTGTACCTTCTGGAAGCGTAACAATACCTGTAACATCCGTCGTACGGAAGTAAAACTGTGGACGATAATTTGTGAAAAATGGCGTATGACGTCCACCTTCATCTTTTGTCAAAATGTAAGCTTCTGCTTTAAACCGTGTATGAGGTGTAACGGATCCTGGCTTCGCCAATACTTGACCACGCTCAATCCCTTCACGGTCAACACCACGTAGCAGAGCTCCTATATTATCACCCGCTTGACCTTGATCCAAAAGCTTGCGGAACATTTCAACGCCTGTAACCGTCGTCTTAGAAGTTGGACGAATACCGATAATCTCGATTTCCTCTCCAACTTTGATAACACCACGCTCAACACGACCCGTAACAACGGTTCCACGACCCGAAATCGAAAACACATCCTCTATCGGCATCAAAAATGGTTGATCAACAGGACGCTCAGGGGTTGGAATATAATTATCAACTTCACTCATTAAAAGACGAACAGCATCTTCACCAATGCTTTTATCCTTATCCTCAAGAGCTGCCAACGCAGAACCCTTAACAATTGGTATATCATCGCCTGGGAAATCATATTTGGATAAAAGTTCCCGAACCTCAAGCTCTACAAGCTCTAAAAGTTCTGCATCATCAACCTGATCAACTTTATTAAGAAAAACAACAATTGCTGGGACACCAACCTGACGTGCAAGCAAAATATGCTCACGTGTCTGAGGCATTGGGCCATCCGCTGCTGAAACAACCAAAATAGCACCATCCATCTGTGCTGCCCCTGTGATCATGTTTTTCACATAATCAGCGTGTCCTGGACAATCAACGTGCGCATAGTGACGATTTTCTGTTTCATACTCAACATGTGCTGTAGAAATAGTAATTCCACGTGCACGTTCCTCTGGCGCAGCGTCAATTTGGTCATAAGCTTTAAATTCACCAAAATATTTCGTAATCGCTGCTGTCAACGAGGTCTTCCCATGATCAACGTGACCAATCGTACCAATATTAACATGCGGTTTTGTTCGTTCAAACTTGCTCTTCGCCATT
>NZ_JBHIRD010000072.1:0-1198 GCF_042196905.1 Bartonella sp. AA89HNZF | reverse complement strand
TTCGTTCTTTTCAGATGTTTCGGCTGCTGTCTCTGCTTTAGGCAAATTGGGGGCATCACTTTCATCCATATGGATAACATCTTCGCCTTCCTCAATCTCTTCTGGTTCTCGTGCATCAGCAGCGGCTTTTTGGTCGTCCCCCACATCTGTTTCTAAGCCATTGGCTGCACCTGCTTCATCTCGTGCGCTGTATTTAAAATCCCAAGAGGTACAATGTTTTTCATGGATAACAATAACGGGGAGTGTTTCACCAGTGATGGCTTTGCCTTCGCCCCGTTTAGCCAAAACAAGCTTGCCATCAACGGGTTTTGCTACCGCATCATAGTCTTCTGCAAGGCGTGTGGCAAAAGCCATATCGCTTTCAGAAGTTTGGTCAATGTGACGCACAACAATTTTAGCAAGAGCAGGGTCAACTTTTGGTATATAGCCATTGCACTCTGCTATCTCTTGAACAATACTGCCAAGGGTTTGTTGGTGATAGGATTGGCTTTTTGGGGTTCTGTAAGACGTGTTCATTGATGCGGCGCGCCCTGTCACGCTTAAGCTTTGTGGTGGGCTGCTTACAGAGATTTCATCAATCAGATAGGCTCCCATATCGCGATTTTTGCCCCCTTCATAGCCAAGTGTGACAGAAATGATTGTTCCGATGAGAGGAATATCAAGAAAGCCGTTATCACTGTCACGTGCGCGGTCATCAAGCTCTATGGTGATGCGGTCACTTTTGTCTTCTGCTTCATCGGTAATTTCAATCGACAAAACATAGTCCATCAGCATTCTTGTGATGTCCTCTCCATTTGCCATCACTGTGCAAAAAGGTTTCATGATTTGCTACCCCAAATTCTGATCACTGGTGTGGCTTTAGGATAGGGGAGGGTTGGCAAAACGATTGTGATGCCTGCTTTTAAGATGGGTCCATAGTCTGCAAGACCAAAGTTTGCTGCATAAACGCGTTCAACAGCAAGGGCTTGTTGACCCTTTGCATAGTATCTCCAGCAAATGGCATCAACCATATCGCCTTCTTTTGTTACGTAAAGATCACTCATAACTCTTCACCATATTCTCTCAACTTTATTGTAAATTCTTGTTTTTTGGGGGACCCGTTTTGGTGAAAAATGCTTTGCTTTTCCTCTACAGAAAGAATGACAAACTTTCCTAAAATTTTTCCCTGACCAGTCACAAGAATGTGAGGTCCTTCATG
>NZ_JBHIRD010000071.1:0-1253 GCF_042196905.1 Bartonella sp. AA89HNZF | reverse complement strand
GTTTATCAGCATCTTCAGTTTCATCAGGCGTTTGATGTTGATAATCTTGATGTTGATTTAGGAAAATTTCATCAATGGGTGGGGCGTGTTGGTGGGCGTTTAAGCAAGACGCTTAATGCTTCTGAAGAGGGACGTGAAGTTTCTTTTTATAGTAAGCTTTCTTATTTGCATAGTTTTGAAGATAAGCAATTCGTTTCTTTTAAAAACGATTTTCAGTTAGGTTTCTTTGGTTCTTCTTTGGAAGCAGGGGTTGGGTTTAATGCCCGTCTCTCAACAAAACTTTCTCTTCGTGGAGATGTCACTTATCAGCATAGATTTAAGAAAATTGGTTTTTCTGGAACGAGTTTCTCTGCTGGATTGCGCCATCTTTTTTGAAAAGGTGCAATATGTATTTTTAGTTAAAAGGCAGAAGATTTTCTGCCTTTTAATGTATTGAAATTTATTTTGCTTCATCAATATGGTTATTTTTTTGATATAAAAGATTACAATAGATGCTTTCTTTTATGCGATGAGGAATTTTTCTAAAATTTTTGATGTTAAGATATGAGGACAGATTTCATTGTGAATGTGAGAAGATTAAACGCTAAATGCTTGTGGCATAAGCTTTCAAAAGAGACGATATTGATGATTGTTTTTGTCCATTTCTTTATTAATTTTTATAGATCATAAGTTTAGTCTTGATGAGTTTTATGCATTGTTTTGAATTTTGTTTTAGAACTTTATTCACGTTTATATCATTTATACGCTATTTGTTCCCTTTTTTAGGATATTTACTTAAGAGTTTTGGATAAATACTTGTTTTTAGAACAAACAGAGGGAGTTTGAGGTCAAATTATAATAAAAGTAAAGTATGCTTTATTGTATTGTTACTGTTGTTGTTTTGTAAATGATAGGTGGCATAAAAATTTCGATAAGATATAGGATATTATTTTTATTGCGGTCATGCGCGGATATCATCATTCTTTTTTCAGCATTCAATATTTGCGCAGATTTTAGCACCCTAGAATGTTCATAAGAAGCAATTCACCTTTTTTCAAAAGTCCTTCTTTACATGCCAGCTTCGTTTGTGATGGACAACGGGTTAATTGATTAAATATAAACAGGTTTGAAATGAAAGAAATTTATAATATTCAGTTTTTTATTCAATATGTAAAATGATGAATGAGTATTCTGAATCATTGATGAAATTTTCCTAAATCAACATCAAGATTATCAACATCAAACGCCTGATGAAACTGAAGATGCTGATAAAC
>NZ_JBHIRD010000070.1:0-1275 GCF_042196905.1 Bartonella sp. AA89HNZF | reverse complement strand
GCCATAAAAAAAACGGCTAAAGCCGCTGTAAACATAAGAGAATATTTCTTTAGCCAAAAAATCATAAGCGTTGCTCCCCAAACCGCTTGGCGACAATCACTATGCCCGTTACAGCCGCTAAAACCATCATGCCTGCTAAAGCCCATTGCACCGGACCATTGCCTGCTAACAAGCCTCCAAACCCCGAACAAGACCCTATAATCGGGGCAAGTGCTTCTATCTTTAAAAGACCGCTTGCTGTTTTCGTTTCTACCCTTTGATAATTCGAAGAAACATAAGCCCCTTTTACCCATAATCCCGCTTCTGCTGCTCGACGGTTGGCTAAACCCGCAAGAGGCTTCCCACCGACCTTATTCCATTTCTGTAATTCTAAGGGTACGGCTTCATAATCCCCTTGATTAAGCTTCTTCAACAAGGTTGACTTGCGAAAAGCAGCTGTTCCTACATTATAGCAAAATGAGACCAATGCCGCGAATTGGCAATCCGTTAACGAAACCGTCACCGATTCCTCTACCGTCTGCTCAAATTGCTTTAAGTCTTCACAAAGGATTTCTTCTGCTTGTTTTTGGCTAATACACATGCCTTTTTTGACAAGGGGGTGACCCGCATTGCTGGTGTGACCATAACCAATCGTCCAGACACATGCCGTATCTCTATATGCCTCTAAACGCAAACCTTCCCATTGTTTGATAAGCTCTAATCCTTCTTTCGATATCTTTCTCATCTGACGCTCCATAAAAAAAGCCCCACAAAAGTGGAGCTGGATAAAAATGTTTTTTTATGATCTCTATTGACTATGCTCTTTGATCAGTTGCTCGACTTCTTCAACACGAAAGCCAAGTTGAAAGAGCGGCGCATAGTCGCTTTCCTGTAATTCATACTGACAACGCTTTTCTACAAAATCACCATTTGAATCAAACGGCATGGTTGTTGTTAGACAAACCTTATGCGTGTCATCTTCAATCCCCTCTTCTCCCTCTCCAAGCTCTTTAACAAAAACCCAATAAAAACGTGTTGCTAAAAGATTCCCTAGCCTTCTTACCGTTTCAACTTTGTCAAAAGAAAGCATGTTCAGATAATCTTCTTTGCTATTTAAATGTTCTGGATAATCTATCATCTCTCCCTCCTAAACAAAATGACGCGTATGGCTACATCCACGCGCCGCAACTTGTTCATTTCCACCATTGACGATCATGGTGGCTCGAGTAAAACGCCCATTATCCGTTGTATTACTCCAGCTACCACCCCCTAACAATGCTCTCATTTCAAACGTAT
>NZ_JBHIRD010000069.1:0-1320 GCF_042196905.1 Bartonella sp. AA89HNZF | reverse complement strand
CTCTTCCAGGCATTTGGAAACGCGTTTTCTTCATCCCTAGGATTGTTTTCGCTGCAACCCCATAGACCCGTTGATAATCATCAAGCTCTTCAACCAATTTATAGCGCGTATCTTGATTTTCTGCTCCAAAGGCAAGCATCGCACTTTGTGCACCCAGTAATACAGCACGTCGGACATTTTCTTCAACACTACCATCGGATTTTACACCATGCGTCACATGTTCCGATTCACGTAAAATCACACCGTTATACATGCCTAATGAACCATCAAAGATCGGATTCTTCGCACGCGAACCTGAATAAGCCGCCTTTTGTATATCAAGCCACTGACCAGTATCTGTATTGGTACGCAATTGCATAACTTGTATGGGATGAAGATACATCACGTAAACATTGGAACCACCAACACGTACTGGTCTGATTTTGGGGTTAGCCAACTTTGCAACTTTAACAGCTTCATCAATCAACTTAAGACTAAAACCGTGTTTTGCCAGCTCTTTTACGTCTTCATCTTTCGTTTTGGCTTCTGGTCGTACAATGCGCTTACTACTTGGTGCCAATGGTGCATTAAAACCATAATACAATTCATCAAGTTCAATCTCACGCCCTTCAAATTTCATTGTAGGTGCTGTGTACCCACACACTTGCGTGAAAAACATCAAACTTAAACGGTCCGCATACCAATCAACCAATGACTTGTGTGCTTCGTCGCGTAAACTAAACAAAATACGTTGTTGATCAATTGTACCTTTGTTCTTCGTCGAAACTGCATGATTAAGTTCATTGATATATAATTTGTCATGAAGAAACTGAAGAGCTTCTTCATTACCTTTAAGCGTTTCACCTTCGCTTACACCACGCCCCATAATCTGTGCACGTAAGCTAAATGTAACACAATCGCCACCTTCTTTCCTAAGTTCATTTTTGACTTGAATGATACTATTGGAGCCTTCTCCCATTAATGGTTCAATATCAAGCGCTTTAGACGCTTCATAATTTAATCTCTTTGACCAAGCTTTCACCGCTTGAGCATCATTAATAGGTATACGTGTTATTGCCATTTATTTTGCCTTTCTTTGCTATAAAAAAACCGGCTTAAAGCCGGCAAAAACCCGCATCAAAAGCGGATTACGTTATGCGCCTAGACTATAATCAGCCATCGCGCCCCATTAACTTATCAAAAATGATTTGATTTTTAGGATTGCTATACCATTCTCCAAATTCTTTATCAGACATATTGCCAATAGATTATAAAGTTATTGGTCCAGTACTCGACCCTCCTCCAGATGCTGTTAAGGTTCGCGCAGAATTTTGCCGGCTT
>NZ_JBHIRD010000068.1:0-1513 GCF_042196905.1 Bartonella sp. AA89HNZF | reverse complement strand
TTTGAAAAGTCTGTGAAAGCCCAGAAAACCGCCTTTGAAGACCCTGTGAAAAAAATCAATCCAAAAGTTCAATTGACTCCAAAATCAGCCAAAAATAACCAAAAAAGCAAAAAAGATTTCCATATATAAGTGGAAATCTCTAAAAATTGAGTAAAAAGTATTTTTTATCAATAATTTATATGAATTTTTTAATGTAAAAAGATTTCCACTTTCATTTTTCATTTTAGAGAGGCATTAAGCTGTATCTTATGTAGTTTCTGGATGTGCATTTTCAGCCTCTATTTGACGCTTTAAATGCAATTTTAGAAGAGGTAAAATAAGCTCGATTTCTTCCGTGTCGTTGATGTCTTGAACAAGCTCTTGCAACTTTATACAAAGTTCCGCCGCGAGTTCCGCTATATCTTCAGGAGGGATCTTTATATTTGCATCGCGATAGGTTGTATAAGCTATGCGACCAAGCTTTTTCATGAGACCAGCAGGGATAGTTTGTGGTTTAAAACCAGCTGTTTTCGCTTTTACCATGTCTGTAAACATTTCGCCTTCACCCGTAACGAGCCAATGAGGATTAATGTTATAGGCCGTATAATAGGCGTTAATTGTTGAGCATGTTGGTTCGTGTGCTCCAATTTCATAATTGGCAAGGGTGCCACGTTGTAAATTAAGCCGTTGCGCAAAGATACTACGTTCTTCATTTCCGTAGATTCGTCTTATTTCACGTAGGCGTTTTGCCAATGGTGTTTTAGGTTCTAGTTCGGGGCGTGCCAAAAGTGCTCCTTATTCATATTTAGGTTAGCTTAAATTACAGGATTTTAAAAAGAGATTCCCCCATTCATTTTAGAGAGGCATTAAGCCGTATTTTGTGTAGTTTCTAGATGTACTCTTTCAGCTTCTATTTGACGCTTTAAATGAATTTTAAGAAGAGGGAAAGTTGCCTCTACTTCTTCCGTGTCGTTGATGTCTTGAACAAGCTCTTGTAACTTTTTATAAAGCTCTGCCGCTAATTCCGCTATATCTTCAGGGGGGAGTTTTATATTTGCATCGCGATAGGTTGTATAAGCTATGCGACCAAGCTTTTTCATGAGACCAGCAGGGATGGTAGGTGCTTTAAAACCTGCTGCTTTCGCTTTTGCCATGTCTGTAAACATTTCGCCTTCACCAGTGACAAGCCAGTCTAAGGATATTCCACAGCGATCTTTATATATTCGCAGTATAGATGCAGGAGGCTCTCGTAAACCCGTTTCATAATTGCGCATAGTCGTTTCGGGAATATCAAAATGTTTAGCAAATTGTTTGCGCTCTGTAAAACCAAGGGTGTGTCGTATTTCACGCAATCGTTTTGCCAGTTCTGTTGTAGGTTCTTTTTCAGGGCGTGCCAAAAAAATCACTCCAAATGACATTTGGGTATTTACAAAAGCCTATTTAGGCTGTATACCTATTATTACCGCCCGATATAGAGGGCAGATATTTTACAATTAACCCCACAAAAAACGGATGGTTTGAGCATCCGTTTGAA
>NZ_JBHIRD010000067.1:1166-1525 GCF_042196905.1 Bartonella sp. AA89HNZF | reverse complement strand
TAAAAGAGCTTATGGGTTTGCAAGCAACAGAGAAAGGTGTTTACACAACATTAGTGTTGCTTATGAAAGACAAGAAAGCGCCTCTTATAAATAATGCGTCTTATTTATCAAGTTGGTGTGGGTGTTCAATAAGGACGTTTCAAAAGACCTTAGAGACTTTAATAAGCACGGATCATATTACGCGTTTAGAGAATGGGTGCTTATGGCATAAGTCACTAGCTTTTGATTATAGCATTAGCAAATTTTCAGAGAGAGCTTCGAAAGCAGCTTTAGCAAGGTGGAGTAAGAAAAGAGAGGAGGCAATACATGTCCAGTAAATTACCATGGACGAGGCTTAATGCAGACCAATGGATAATCGA
>NZ_JBHIRD010000067.1:0-1156 GCF_042196905.1 Bartonella sp. AA89HNZF | reverse complement strand
TCTTGTATGAAACCGATGGAAAAAGCTGTTTATCTTACTCTCAGTTTATTTATGCGCAAAACACAAGAACCGCTTGATGAAGATACTTTCTTATTATCTCGTTATGTTGGTTGCACAGAAAAGGCATTTAATAAAGCATTGATTGGTTTACTCTGTATTAAGAAAATCGTTCGTTTAGACGATGGTCGTTTATGGAGTTTAGAAGTTGAAGAAGAACTCAACAATTCTAATAAAAATTTAGAAAAGTCTTCAATAAAAGCAGCAAAAGCAGCAAAAGCAAGATGGGATGAGAAAGAAAATAATGAACCAAAAATGCACAAGCATAAAAATAATACGTCAAATGATGCTTGTGCATCAGAAAGTGATGCTTGTGCAGAAAATTTGATGCTTGGCAATGAACATAACATTAACAATAACATTAACAGTAATAATAAAAAAAATAAAACTATCGTTTTATCAAAAAAAGAAACTGAATTTGAAGATTTAGAAACGACCGATTTGGTTGACGAGCCAACAGAGGTTGATGCGATTGAAAGCGAACCAAATCAAATCGCAACATCATCAGATAACCAACCTCCCATTCACGAGCAAGAAAACGTTCCTAAGAAAGCCAAGCGGGTTAAAGCCGATAGAGGCTGTCGATTGCCTGCGGATTTTGAACCCGATTACGATTTTGCAATCGAAGAGGGCTTGCCTCCAGAGCGTGTGAAAGTCGAAATCGCAAAATTTAGAGATTATTGGAATGCCAAGGCAGGTAAGGACGCATGCAAAACGGATTGGCAAGCAACATGGCGCAACTGGGTGAGAAATTCAAAAGATCATAAAGTTAATAAACAAGGTGGAAATTATGGAAATTACACTCAAAAGCAAAAAAGCATTGGGGAACGTATCGCAGACAGTCTCCTTGATATCGGAAATCGAGGGTACTTTGAAGCATATTCACGCGATGATACCGCCGAGCGGTCCATTTGTTTTGAAAGATGGCAGCCAATTAACGAAACAGCAGGAAGCGATAGCTTTAGATGCTTATGATCAATTGCAAGAGCTGTTTGCAGTGAAAGCAAGCAAAGAGGATATCGCAAAAGCCGTTCGCATGCTGTCATGTGGTTTGAAAATATCACAACAGGCAGATTACGAAGGCATGGCGTTGACTTAT
>NZ_JBHIRD010000066.1:0-1599 GCF_042196905.1 Bartonella sp. AA89HNZF | reverse complement strand
TCCCGCACAGGCATGTAAAAACGTGAGTGTGGGGATTGTCGGTCATCACAAACAAAACTTAAGGTTTGCATTCAGGTGCATTTTTATATTTTTTACAATAAGGGCTGTTTAAGCGCTTCTTGACACTTCTCTGTGGGATGACAGCGCCTGGACGACAAATGGGGAGGTTTTCAGCTTTATGATTTCCACACCACCCCCCTCCCACATCATATTTATAGCGAAATCCCGCTTGGAGCATGCAAGCATCAATGGTTGCATTTGCATTGTAGCTGAGCTTTCTATTTTCTGTATCAGCATTAATAAGGCTTGGCAGACCGCATTCTAACAAGGCTTTTCCTACCTCTGTAAAACCTGCTCCTGGCTTTTTCCACGCCGCCACATCTCCTGGGGGAGTTTTATTAAACTGACATCCAGCTATACTTAACAAAGTTATAGCGCTTAATAATTTTAAAGTTTGTTTCATTTTTTTCTCCATGATTTAATTCAAGGTTTTTGTTCTAAATGAGATGAACCGTAAAGTATGCTGCACATACGCCCCGCATCTCCAAGACAAGTATGGGGATTGTAAGGATTTGTGAACATGTTCCATGTTTCTTTCCACCAATTACTACCAGCAGGTATTGTCTCGTAAGTATAGCCATTGCCGCCAATAATTCTGCTGACAAAGTCGTATCTATGACCATCAAAACCAACAGTGGTTTGTTTGCCATCACTCACATAACCTAACAGACCGGATGCAACTAAAACATTAAAGGCTGGTCCATAGAGATTGATAGTCGTGTTTTCGTTGGCTATACCGTGAACACCTTCTTGTTTGAAAGAATTCAGCATATTCCCCAATGTCATTGTCCCGCGACTATGTCCATAAAGTTCTAATCCTGTAAGACCATAGCTATACATCAAATCTTTTGCTTCTTGTGTTGAATTGGTCAAACCCCAAAAGTTATTTTCCATAAACTTCTGATAGCCCGCGACCAGAAGTTCTGAGATAGCAGAATCGGCTTCTGGGAACACAACAAAATAAAGCGGTTCATTTTTATTCTCCGCATGTTGCTCTGCATAAACAGCAGCTTCCTCTGGTGGTGTAAAGATGCCATTAAAGGACACATGCACTTTGCCATCAGAGCCTTCTTGCAAATGCTGCTTTTCTTCATCCGTTAAATAATGGAACTTAGGAATATTTTGTCCACGAGCATCTCTTATAGGTACCCCATTTGCATCTATTTTATAGATTATATTACCCTTTTCATCACGGTCGACCACGGCGATGGGGTGCTCTTTGATAAACATGGTTTTATAGGAATCATCGCTGTATTTAAACCCCTCTTCTAAGAGTTGCGTTACCATTTCACGGTTTTCATGGACGATTTGTTCCAGCTTGCCTACATCGAGCTGTTGTACACCCTTATGGGCGCTAGCAGTATCCCGATTAAGGGAGGCTATGGCTTGCTCAACATCTTGTCCTGTCAACGCCTTCTGCCCTGCTTCATCAGTAATGACGATAGTGCCATTGCTGATAGCAGATTTGGTATATCCTTCCTCTGAATCTTTAGCTTTTGAATGATCTAAGACATTTTTGGCAATGTTTTTCCCGACACC
>NZ_JBHIRD010000065.1:0-1613 GCF_042196905.1 Bartonella sp. AA89HNZF | reverse complement strand
GGCAAGGCAAGATCAGAGCTATCAAATTCAAGAGCATCATTTTTATTATTCTTACGACGTTTTCCCACTTGTGTATCGGAACACACGGCAAAAGAACGCAAGGGTATTTCTGTATCTTCTGTCCATTCACGAATTGTTTGAGAGATAAGAGCAAGGGAGGGCACCAGAAACAAAATACGCTTGCCTTTCCCAGCAAGGGTTTCTGCTATCTTCAAACTGGTGAAAGTCTTGCCCGTTCCACATGCCATAATCAGCTTGCCACGGTCTGCTTCTTTTAAACCTTCACAGACTTTCTTAAGGGCTTCTTTTTGATGATCTAAAAGCTTTTTCTTCGGTTTTTCTTTAAGGACGGCTTGTCCTTGTTCTTTATAAGCGCCCCAATCAATTTGACTGCTTTCCAAATCAAAAAGGTTTATGCGTTGAATACGAACCTCTTGCCCCTCACAAGTCAGTTCAACATTGTCACTCCAATCTGTTTCGGTGCTATCAATCAGAATACGACGGGTGAAGATCTTTTTGCCCGAGGCAGCGATAAAACTATCAATATCTTCTTTTTTAATGATGTGAGAAGCATCATAGCATTTACATTGAATGGCAGCATAGCCCCCTTCATCACGGATTGTAGCGATCAAATCAATCCCAATATCCGTTCCATCTTCATCATGCTCCTTAGCCCATTCCAAATAAGTCTGAACCTTTTCGTATTCTTGCTTTTGAAGAGGGTCGTTTGTCAAATAAACCATGACAAGGTTTTCAAACAGCGTTCCCAATTCACGGGGTGATTTTGCTTGTTGACGATAATATTCCAAGAGAGAGCGTAAAGAGACATGATCATAATGATGAGGGCGAAGCATAAAGAATAAACTCCATGACAATATATTCTATTGATTAATTCTCTTCAAAAGAATCAAAACGAAGCTTATTAAATCCATTTTGAGTAAATGGTGAAAAAAATGCAGAAAAATGCGAAAAAACGGATAAATTTTTTTCAAAAGAGTTTTTAAAGGTACTTATCCACAGCCCATGGCATAGGATAAGATCAGCAAAATAGTGAAATTTTCTGTTTATTTTATGGAAAAAAGACAAATTTGATATGTGCTTTTAAGATATCATAATGAGTATTTTGATAGGTTTTATGAGTCACTAAAATAGTCTATTTTGTCAGTTCAATTTACAGACACAAACTGACAAATGTATATTATGGATTGTATTTAAGGTTGTATTGTCGATATAGGTTGTATCGTTAAAATACTAACATATTGAAATATAATGTTTTTAATTTTCTCTCATTTAAAAAAAATAATATAGGAGCTAGAATGAACTGACAAGACTGACAAAACTCTTCTGATAAGGTCACTCAGATCATTTGCTTTTGGAAAAAATTTCCTTGATGAGAATGCCATAAAAAGAGTTTTGCGTGGTTATCTTAAAGACTTCAAAAGAGATTTCTTATTGTTTTATGCTGTTGTTTTTGACGACAGGATGTTCTTGATCGCATGATGTCTCGTTTATATGCGTGTTGAGTGGCTTAGAGGGGCTGGAGAGTGAATTTATCTCTAATTATTGATAAATATATTGTAGCATTAAACTGGGGATATTGATGTATTAACCAT
>NZ_JBHIRD010000064.1:0-1808 GCF_042196905.1 Bartonella sp. AA89HNZF | reverse complement strand
ACAAACTTCCAAAAATCATCAGCACTCTTTACACAAGGGATACGAGGCAATTCTTTGCATAAATTATCAGCATAACGGGCGCGATAATCTTCCGAATGCAAAATTCCATAAACGTAATAGAATAAATCATCTTTCGTGATAGTTTCATTAGGATAAGCGGCTTTAAAATGTTCTAACCCTTCATTCGTAATGGCATCACGCTTTTGTAAACTAGCTGTTTTACTTTCTTCTGTAAATAAATAGGATTGTTTCTTGTTTTTATCTTTTGAGATCGTGCTATCTTTGTAAATATAGCGCGGAAAGCATTGACTAGTATCCATCGCATGAAAATCAGGCACATTTTTAGTCATAAATACAGAAAAACCACACCTTGCTCCTATGCCTGTAATTTGAATTACTTTATTTTCAACCGTTTTCCCCATCGGAAATATACAAGGAATTTTAGCAACCATTTCATTAAAGGCACGATTGTAATAAAGCCATTGCTGTATAAAAGGACGATAAAGGCTTTGAATAAGGCATATATCTTCAAATTCAAAAATCTTTCCTTTAGTTAAATGTTTTTTAAGATTAATACTCCAACTAATTTTGCGTTCATCCGTATTGACGAAATCGTCTACGACATTAGCACGTGTTTTTCGGTCAGTATGTACATAAGTATCATTAAAATGTTCCACTTCGCTATTATAGGAAGCAATCATATTATTCATGTTTTTCTTTAAAACTTCACGGCTGGAGTTATATGCCCAAGCATCACGATTAGTTTTTAGACCACAAGAATAAATCTCAAACAGTTTTTTATCATAAGGTTTCTTATCACCTAGAGCTAAGAATGTTTCAAAACTGTCATCACGTTGATTTATCCAATCACCATGTTTATCTGGTGTAATCATTTGCCAGCTTTGTTTACGTGTAATACCACCAACACTACCAAAGTATTCAAGAGCTGTAAGTTTTTCTTTTATCGTACGATTATTACCAATATCATGATAGTAAATTTTACATTCTTCAGAAACATTGGGATTTTTGATAAATAAGGTTACGGCAATACCAGTCATACTACCACTACCAAAAACATTTTCTCCTTCTTGAGCTTTTCCATCGCTTAACATATTTTTACGGATATCCCCCCGTAAATTAAGTACATAAATGCTCGTAAATTCGTTGGCTAAAGATTTTCGTAAACCATCCATTGTCGACTTTTCTATATAACCAGATCCAGAAACAAAGCCGATTACCCCAGCATTATCAATACGATCACTAGCCCAGCGTATAGCACGAATATAACTATCGTAAAGTGCTTGCATATTGATTGATTCAGATTGAGCAGCATAGGTTTCACGAATACGGTCATTTAATATGGGATAAGGGGTATTCTTTGCATTGTCATTAGCACTTTTTTGACCTGTTGAATAGGGAGGATTGCCAAAGATAACTTCGATATTTAGATTTTTCTGGTGTTCTAAATATTCACTGTTTTCTTTGAATAATTTTTGCAGAAGGTTCTTTTCTTCAAGCATCTGAAACGTATCAGTCAAACCAATATGCTTGAAAGGGATATACTCACCTTTCATGATACTATGATACGTCGATTCAATGTTAATCGCTGCTATGTAATAGGCAAGCAAAACAATCTCATTGGCATGGATATCATGACGGAACTTATATTCCATATCCTCTGGTTTGATGAGATCTGATTGTAAAAGCCGTGTGATAAAGGTCCCTGTTCCCGTGAAAGGGTCGAGAATAGAAACACCCCGTGACCCCAAGCTTTTTCCAAACTCATTACGCAACACATCATCAACAGA
>NZ_JBHIRD010000063.1:0-1809 GCF_042196905.1 Bartonella sp. AA89HNZF | reverse complement strand
TTAGGAATCCTCATCTTGCTAGCAACAAGCCTCGTAGTCGCAATCGGTGGGGGTCTCGTCCTTCTGACAAAAATCGCTATTACACTTCTCGTAGGATTGGGACCACTCTTCATCATTGCTTTGCTCTGGCAACCAACTCATCGCCTTTTCGAGCAATGGATAATCCAAGTCGTCAATTATATAATCCTCTTTCTACTCTTAGCAACTGTATTTAATCTGATGATGAATATCTTTGCAAACTATTTGAGCGATATGAAGCTCGACTACGACCAGAATGTAAGCTTCATGTTTGGAGGAGCTCTCATCTTGTCCATTATATCCATCATGCTGTTACTCAAACTATCAAGCATGGCCAATTCTCTCGCAAAAGGCATTACATTCGGACATCTATGGAGACATAAAAACTAGCTGAGATAAAAAGCAATGGTTCCCGTAACAGACGCCCTTAATATCCATATGACAAATAACAAGGATATCCAATCCTAAAGTAAAAAATATTCGCACTGAAATTGAGCTATTTTCATAAATTAAAAAATGAAATTAAGAAAAGATAAATTATCGTAAACTATACACTTTACTTTAGTGTCAAAATTATAATAATGACAACAAATATCAGAATGTGTATAATAGTAAAAAGAGTCATGTTAAAATGAAGTCAATCATACTTGTAATTTTGATTGCAAACCTTTTATCGGCTTGTGCATTAGCACCAAAGCTAAAACAGCCCAATGATAGGAATCGTGTGCCTATTAATAAAACAATCCCTGCCGAAATCAAGCGAGGAGACAGATGAAAAAGCGATTTATTATCACAAGAATGATTACCCTTTGGGGAATCATAAATTTAACTCTAGCGTCTAACTTTAGTTGGGGTTCTGGGACTCAAAGTTCAACCGTTAAAAGTCCTTTTTCAAAAGCAGAATATCTGGAAATTATTAAGTTGTTAGAACAACAAATTAAAACAAATGAAAACCAGATCGAAAACGCGAAAAAAATTCATCAGTCTATAACAGGAAATAGGATACAAAAACCAACAATAGGAGAAAACAAGAATTCTTTCATACAAGATTTGTCTTCTATCTACCCAAAAACACAGACAAACTACCAAGCCATAGGTACTGGGGAATTTAAAAAAAGATTTAATGAGATTGTTCTCGAAGAGAAAAGGGCCGGCTTCCAGCAGTTGCCGTTTTATAAAATGCGCGAAATAATTAATACGCGTCTTAAATATAGTGGAATTGTCGAAAAAGCTGTAAGTTTTCAAACTTTCCAAGACGCAGAGAACCGCTTTAAACAAATGAACGATTTCTTAGATAAGATAAATAAAACAAAAGATCTCAAAGAAGTTTTCGAACTGCAAACACGCATCAAGACCATGTCAGCCATGATCCAAAATGAATATACAAAGCTACAAATGGTCAGAAATTTAAGCGATGACGAAGAGACTCTTATCGAAATACAAAAACGTAAATTGTACAGAAAAATTGTAGCCTCTAACTACAAAGCTATGCCTCAAATAAGATCTAACCAATAAAGCTTTTTACAGCATTTGCTTTTTTTCATGAAAACAAAAACCAATGTAGAAGGTTCAGTACTCTCTGAACAATTAAGAGAGGCACAAAGATTTTACCAAAGCCAAGATATCGTGCTGAAAACACTTAGGTAATATATAAATGCAAATGAAGTGTTTAGCATATATCTATGTTCCAAGGTGATAAAAAGTTGAAAATTCATTAAAGAGGAATTCCATGGACTTTACAGTGTTCACGCAACTTTTCAATAAAATTGATCAGATAACAAAAACATATGT
>NZ_JBHIRD010000062.1:0-1954 GCF_042196905.1 Bartonella sp. AA89HNZF | reverse complement strand
TTGGTTTTGATGGGAATAGATACGACTTTGTCAGCAGAATTATTGGCGGTAATGGCTATACCTACGAGACAATACCTGCTGGCAGTAACATGTGGAAAGAATGGTGGAGAGTGATCATGAATCCCATAAGCTCCCATACTTGCCTTGGAGATGCGAGTCCACAATGTAGATATGATTATGGTTCATCTCATCGTGAACAATTTCCTTTAAGTAAATCATGGAGTAAAAAATGAAACAAACCCTAAAATTATTAAGCGCTGTAACTTTGTTCAGTATAGCCGGATGTCAATTTAACAAGCCTCCTCTAGGAGAGGTGGCAGCGTGGAAGAAACCAGGAGCAGATTTTACTGAGGTAGGAAAAGCCTTGTTAGAATGTGGAATGCCAACTCCTTATTATACTGATCCAGAAAGCAGAAAGCTAAGTAACAATGCATGGGCAACAATTCATGCTTGTATGGTTCAAGCAGGTTTCCATTATGAAAATGAACATGAGGGAGGATGGTGTTATACTTTTAGAGCCGAAAACCTTCCGATTTGTCGACCAGGCGCTGTGATCCCGATGCGTAGTGTCAAGAAGCGCTTGAACAGCCCGTTTTGTAAAAAGCATCCAGAACAATATGAATGCTATCCTTAAGTCTTTCTTGTGATGATCAACAATCTGCCATCCTTGCCTTTACTTGGAATGGCGGGATTGTTTTCTCACGCACATTATTTAACGGATGAAGAACAACAGAATTTACAAAAAGGTTCTGATGGCAAAGTTCATTTTTTCCTCAATGGTATTCTTACAACACCAGATGAAGCAGCCCATAATGCGGTTCAGTTGGCTGATAACAAGAATGATCCACACTATTTTCTGATGTTCCCTCATAGCGATTCGTTCTTGGTAGAGTTGTTCATTGCAGGGTATCAGTATGCTCTAGAAGGTAAGTTGGGTATTTTGACCAATTCGACGAAGAAGTACCAGAATCTGTTGTATAGCCTTGGCAATATAGGATTGCATACTGATGCGCATAGCCGCGGCAGTATGACAGCGGGCAATGGATCGCATGATTTAGAAAAGCATGGTGTTCATGGTATAGCAAAGAAAACAACGATTAATTTCTTTGGACCAGCTTATAATACTCAAAACATGGCAGATACGTTATATATCTTAAGTGATGGAAAGCAGGATTACGTAAACTTGGAAAATCATAAAAATGACTTTGTTGGTACAAAGATTGGCAAAAATCCTTACACTTTTGAACAAATACCTCCTGGAAGTGGTCCTTGGAAAGACGCAGGGCAAATATTTAAGGGCTACCCCAGTGTCCATGCTTGTTATGGACATCCAAGTGATGCTTGTACAAAGTTCTATGGATTACCTAATTGTACGCCAATTTATTCAAAATATTCAGGAAGAAAAAAATGAAGAAAATCTTGAAATTATTAAGTGGTCTCATTCTGTTAAATATTGCTGGATGTAACATTGATAAGCCTGCTCCAGGGTATTTGAGTATGTGGGAGAAAAATAGTGTTACTGATTTTACGGAGATAGGAAAAGCCCTATTAGAATGTGGCATGCCAACGCCTTATGATATCGATCCAGAAAACCAACAGCAGAGTATTAATGCTAAAGCAACAACTTATGCTTGCATGCTCCAATCAGGATTCCGCTATAAAGATGAAGAAGTAGCAAGAGCGGGAGGGCCATGTTATACTTTTAAAGAGAAAAACTTGCCGATTTGTCGTCCAGGTGCTGTCATACCACAGCGCAGTGTCAAGAAGCGCTTAAACAGCCCGTTTTGTACAAAGCATCCAGAACAACCTGAATGCGAGCCTTAAGTTTTGCTGTTTGTGATGATCAACAATCTGCCATCCTTGCCTTTGCTTGGAACGGCGGGACTGTTCCCTCAATCCAACATTTCAATATTGTTCACCGTTGTTTTAATGAAGCGGTGACAGGAAATATCAA
>NZ_JBHIRD010000061.1:0-2018 GCF_042196905.1 Bartonella sp. AA89HNZF | reverse complement strand
TTGTGGGCTTTATTCCACGCTGCATTCGCTGTGCTTTTTGCATTTTCCACCTCACTACGCGCTTGCTCCGCATCATGCTTGGCATAACCTGCTGTCTGTTTGGCTTCTTTTGCTATCTTTTCAGCTTCACCCGCTACTGTCTCTACCTGTGATGCCTTCTTTTGTGCACCATCAGCTACCTTCTTTGCCTCTTCGGCTATAGACTTCGCACTACCTGCTACTTGTTTTAGACCATCCAAAACACCTTTCGTTTCTTCTGCTACCTTCTCTGCTGCTTCCGCTTTACTCTTTGCTGCTGTAGCTATACCCTTCAACGCCTCCACACTCGCTTCACCTGCCGTTTCTCCTGAACGCACCGATGCTTCTGCTGCTACCTTCGCTTCGTTGGCTATTCGTGTTGCTTCTGTTGCACTCTGTTGCGCTTGCTCGGCTTTCGTCTGTGCACTATCCAACGCACTTTTGGCTTCTAAGGCTGTCGCTTTGGCGCTCCTTGCTTCTTCTTTTGCTTCTTCTGATAAGCTTTTTGCACTAGAGGCGGTTTGACTTGCTTGTTCACTCGTGGATTTCGCTTCAGTCGCAACAGTCTCTAAATTTTCTGCTTTAGATTTCGCATCGCTAGCCTCTTTTACAGCTTGCTCTACTTTCCCTGTCGCCTTATCAACGGCGCTTTTCGCTTCCTCCGCCAAACCCTTCGCCTCAGATGCCGTACTCTTAGCTTCTCTTGCTTCTGTTAATGCTGTAGTCGCTGTAGATTTTGCTTCATTCGCAACTGCCTCTACACTTTCGGCTTTAGCCTTTGCTGTTTCTGCTGTCTCCTGTGATGCTGCTGCCAACCGTTTTGCTTCTTCTGATAATGTTTTAGCTGCCTCAGCAATCCCTTTCGCATCATTGGCTATACTAGATGCCCCGCCCGCTGTTGTTTTCGCAGAAGTCGCTTCTCTTAATGCCTGTTCTGATGCCTTTTGCGCCTCTGTAGATGCCGTATTCGCTTTTTCCGCTAAACCTTTCGCCTCTTCTGACGTGCTTACAGCTGCCTCTGATTGTGATTTGGCTTCTCTTGAAGCTGTTAATGCTGTCTCTACTCCCGCTTGTACTTGTGAGGCTGTTTTTGTGAGTTCTGTAACAGAAGATGTCGCACCTTCTGATAACTCTTTTGCTTGTTCTGCAATATCCTTGGCATCATCGGCTGCCTGTTTGGCTCCATCTGCCTTTAGACTTGCTTGCATGGCTACAGTCTTAACTTCATGACACGTTGCTACCGCCGTCGCTGCTACTTGCGTCGTCTCTGTTGCTGTTTGTGAAGCTTCTCTTGCTGTTTGTTCTGCACGCGTTGCAATGGTCTTCGATTCATCGGCTAACCTCTTGGCTTCGGTCGATAAATTAACAGCATTCTCACTGCTCTGTTTGACCTCTTCAAAACTTTGCAATGCCGTAGCCAATGAACCTTTCGTACTATTGATTTCCCCTGAGGCTCTATCGACTGCTGCTTTTGTCTCTTCTGCCATGCGCTTCGCTGCATCAGAAGTATTCTTGGCTTCTTCTGCTAAGCCATTGGCTGTATCCGCTGTCTCTTTCGCAAGGCTAGCCGTTGTCGTCGCTGCTTTAGCTTCTTCCTTCGCTTCATGAGACGTCGTAAGCGCTGTTGTCGCTGTTTGAACTGTTTTCGTCACTTCGCTAAGCGCTTGTTCCGAAACCCTCTTCGATTCTTCTGCAACCTGTTGCGCACCATTCGCACGCGACATGGCTTTTTCTGCTTCTTGACGTGCATTAACAACCTGCTCTAACGGCGCAAAGGTTTCATACGAATACAAAGATGCCGTTCCTAAAAGCTTCGGAACAACAACGCTGTCTTGAGAAGTCCCTTCTCTGATTTCCTCTTTCGTCGCGACCGGTATCAAATATTCATGTTCATGATCGGGTATCTTCATCTGTTTTATTCCTTCATTCAGAGCACTTCGTCTAATGAACACTCTTTCAAATCTTCAAACTCTTCTCTTAAGGTCTCTAAGCGCTTCTCT
>NZ_JBHIRD010000060.1:0-2043 GCF_042196905.1 Bartonella sp. AA89HNZF | reverse complement strand
GGCAAGGCAAGATCAGAGCTATCAAATTCAAGAGCATCATTTTTATTATTCTTACGACGTTTTCCCACTTGTGTATCCGAACACACGGCAAAGGAACGCAAAGGCACTTCTGTATCTTCTGTCCATTCACGAATTGTTTGAGAGATAAGAGCGAGAGAGGGCACCAGAAACAATACCCGCTTGCCTTGACCTGCTATGGTTTCTGCTATCTTAAGACTTGTAAAAGTCTTCCCCGTTCCACATGCCATAATGAGCTTGCCACGGTCTGCTTCTTGTAAACCTTCACAGATTTTCTCAAGGGCTTCTTTCTGATGATCTAAAAGCTTTTTTTTCGGTTTCTCTTTAAGAACAGCTTGTCCTTGTTCTTTATAAGCCCCCCAATCGATTTGACTATTTTCTAAATCAAACAGATTAATCCGTTGAGGACGGATTTCTTGCCCCTCACAAGTCAGTTCAACATTGTCACTCCAATCTGTTTCGGTGCTATCAACCAGTATGCGACGGGTGAAGATCTTTTTGCCCGAGGCAGCAATAAAACTATCAATATCTTCTTTTTTAATTATGTGAGAAGCATCATAGCATTTACATTGAATAGCCGCATAGCCTCCTTCATCACGGATTGTAGCGACCAAATCAATCCCAATATCAGTTCCATTTTCTCCATGCTCTTGCGCCCATTCACAATAGGTTTGAACCTTCTCGTATTCTTGCTTTTGAAGCGGGTCTTGCGTCAAATAAACCATGACAAGGTTTTCAAACATGGTTCCTAATTCACGGGGTGATTTAGCTTTTTGACGATAATATTCCAACAGAGAGCGTAAAGTGAATTGTTCATTATCAGAGTTAACATATTGCAGCATATTGTAATAAAAATCCCTTGCCTTATGAGATGATCAATAACCATCAAAAGAATCAAAACGAATTCAATTAAATGCATTTAAGGCAAATAACGATAAAATGGGAAAAAACTGCTAAAAAAAGCCGATATTTTTTTCAAAAGGGGTTTTAAAGGTTGTTTATCCACAGTCCATGACATGGAGTAGATCAGCAAAGTAGTGAAATCTGCTATTCGTTTCACGTATTCATCAAGACAAATGAACTATGTACATAAAAATATCATAATGAGTATTTTGAAGTGTTTTACGAAGCACTAAAATGGTCTATTTTGTCAGTTCAATTTACTGACACATAACTGACGAGTTTTAATCAATTCACATCATTGGTTATCTTTAAAGATTGTACTCTTGATATGAGTTATGTTTTTAAAATATTAACCTATTGATATATAATAACTTTTATTTTTTCTCATTAAAAAATAATAGAGGGTCTAAAAGGAACTGACAGAACTGACAACACTGACAAAACTCTTCCTATAAGGTCACTCAGATTATTATCTTTGGAGAAAAATTCCTTGATAAGAATGCCATTAAAAAGAGTTTTGCCTCTTTGAGTAGAAAGTTTTTAAAAAAAGTTTCTTTATTGTTTTATGCTGCTGTTTTTGACTAAAGGATTCCATTCATAATAAGTGCTAGGGTGTCCACTTGTCTGATGTGTTATAAACTTTTTTCGAAGATGATTAGAACAGCATAAAAGCTCTAAAGCTTGCTTCACAGCTTCTTTGTCTTTTAAAGAACGCCAACAGCGTCTATAGATATCCCTTGTTGTAAAAACATCGGGTAAACAATCACAACGTTCGACAATTAATTTTGCCCCCTCTGTTGCTAAGCTATCCGCCGCCGCATAAAGCCTTTTGACATGACTTAACAAATATTTTTCCCAATACAAAGCTCTTTCAAGGGCATCTCTATTGATTTCAAAACGACCACCCTCAACCAGTTCAAAAATCAACGCAAGGGTTGGTATGGTTTGATTCATTTTCAAAAGATGTGCTTTTAAACTTGGAGAGAAATGACCATTCTTTATTCTTTTCTGAAAATTTTCCCACCATACACGAAACATTTCTTGAGCTTCGGCAGAAAAGCGTATAGTTATCGGATATTTTGGTGATCCTAATGGTTTATCATAAAGAGAACGAAAAACCCC
>NZ_JBHIRD010000059.1:0-2057 GCF_042196905.1 Bartonella sp. AA89HNZF | reverse complement strand
GTGAAATCAAGCAAGAGGAAGCGATTGAGATGTTAGCGCAACATCTTGTCACGCGTCCCGTGTTTGAAGCTTTATTTTACGGTAATGAATTTGTACAGAACAATGCCATTTCGCAAGCCATGGATAAGATCTTAACGGAACTGGATAAAACAAATATCGAAGAGAAAACGAAAGATCTTGATCAATTTTACAAAAGTGTCATGTTCTGTACAGCAGGGATTACAGAAACTCATGCAAAACAGAATCTTATTATCAAGCTTTATGAAAGTTTTTTTGCCAAGGCATTTAAGAAAACCACGGATAAGCTTGGAATTGTTTACACGCCCGTTGAGGTTGTTGATTTTATCATTCATTCCGTTAATGATGTTTTAGAGCAAGAGTTTGGAAAAAGCTTGGGATCACGGGGTGTCTCTATCCTTGATCCTTTCACCGGAACGGGTACTTTTATCACGCGGCTGTTACAATCTAAACTGATCAAACCAGAGGATATGGAATACAAATTCCGTCATGATATCCATGCCAATGAGATTGTTCTCTTAGCCTATTACATAGCAGCGATTAACATTGAATCGACGTATCATAGTCTTATGAAAGGAGAGTATATTCCTTTTAAACATATTGGCTTAACCGATACGTTTCGGATGCTTGAAGAGAAGAACTTACTACAGGAATTGTTTAAAGAAAACAGTGAATATTTAGAACATCAAAAGAAGATGAATATTGAAGTTATCTTTGGAAATCCTCCTTATTCAACAGGTCAAAAAAGTGCTAATGATAATGCAAAGAATACACCTTATCCGATATTAGATGACCGCATTCGTGAAACTTATGCCGCTCAGTCAAATGCAAATCTTATACGAAATCTATATGATAATTATATTCGTGCCATTCGCTGGGCTAGTGATCGTATTGATAATGCTGGAGTAATCGGTTTTGTTTCTGGTTCTGGTTACATAGAAAAGTCTACAATGGATGGTTTACGAAAATCTTTAGCCAAAGAATTTAGCAGTATTTACGTACTCAATTTACGAGGAGATCTTCGCAAAAATATGTTAAGCAATGGAGTTGCTCAAGAAGGTGAAAATGTTTTCGGCAATGGAAGTATGACTGGTATTGCTGTAACCTTGTTTATCAAAAATCCCAATGCTATTGGACCTTGTAAAATTTACTATCATGATATTGGTAATAATCGTACGATAAAAGAAAAACTTACAGCTCTGGAATGTTTTGGTAGTGTTGGTGGCATTACGGATAAAAAGGGCTGGCAAGTAATTGCACCAGATAAGCATGGTGATTGGATACATCAACGTGATGAGAGTTTCGAAACATTCCTAGCTTTAGGAGATAAGAAAGGACATAATAAAAAGCTCTTTAAAACGTTTTCTTGTGGTATCTCAACTAGCCGTGATGCGTGGGCATATAACTCAAGCCGTGAAGCTTTAGCTAAAAATATGCGTAATATGATTAATTTTTATAATAGTGAAGTGAAACGTTTTAATGATATTTATCACACTGACTGTAAAACACGTACAAAAATTGTAGATAATTTTGTAAATTCAGATGCTAAAAAAATCAGTTGGAGTCGTTCTCTTAAACAACAATTAATTAGTGGAAAGATTTTCGAATTTGAAGATAAATACCTTATTCAAAGCCTCTATCGCCCTTTTACACAACAGTGGCTTTATTACAATCGCATTTTTAATGAGAGAGTTTTACAATTCTCTATAGGGAAAGCGGTAAAAAATAAGGTAATACAAGTTACAGGCGTAGGAGCAAGAAGTGGATTTTCTGTTTTGATGAGTAAGGATTTACCTAACCTTCACGCAATAGATACAGGTCAATGCTTTCCAAGATACTTTTATGAAGATATTACCTCCTTAAAATCTAAAGATAATAACCAGTCACATTTATTTACGAATTCTATAGAAAAAAGCAACAATGCTGATTTACAACGCCGTGATGCCATTACAGATGCGGGATTAGCACATTTTAAAGCAGCTTATCCTAATGAAACCATAACAAAAGATGATCTATTCTATTATGTTTACGGTCTTTTG
>NZ_JBHIRD010000058.1:0-2089 GCF_042196905.1 Bartonella sp. AA89HNZF | reverse complement strand
CTCAACAGCGTGGGAAAATATATTTCCGTGATATTGGAGATTATCTCACAAGAGAAAAAAAGCTTAAGACAATTAAAGAATTTGGTAGCATTAATGGTATTACACGAAGTAAACAAGGTTGGCAAATAATCACACCAGATAAACATGGTGATTGGCTTGGTCAACGTGATAACAATTTCAAAGCCTTTTTAGCTATAGGTGATAAAGGTGACAAAAAAGGTCATGGTAAAAAGCTTTTTGAAAATTTTTCGTGTGGTGTTGTAACTAGCCGTGATGCTTGGGTATACAATTCAAGCCATGAAGTTTTAGCGAAAAACATAAGTAATATGATTGCCTTCTATAACAGTGAAGTAAAGCGTTTTAATAATGCTTATGGACATGTTGATCGTAGGATACGTAAAAATGCTGTAGACAATTTCGTCAATACAGATACGAGAAAAATCAGTTGGAGCCGTGCTCTTAAACAAGATTTAGCAAAAGGAAAGGTTTTTAAATTTGAAGCTACATGCCTTATGCAAAGTTTATATCGTCCTTTTACACAACAGTGGCTCTATTACAATCGTGCCTTTAATGAAATGGTTTTACAAATGCCGCGAATATTTCCGATAGGGGAAACGGTTGAAAATATGGTAATACAAATTACAGGTATAGGAGCAAGAAGATTTTCTGTATTGATGAATAAAGCCTTACCTAGTTTAGATGCAATAGAAAAAGGTCAATGCTTTCCAAGATATTTTTACGAACACACTCCAGTTTCAAAGAGTAAAAATAAAAACCAATCCCTTTTATTTACAAACTCTATAGAAGAAAGCACAACAGCTGGTTTACAAAGGCGTGATGCCATTACTGATGAGGGACTAGAACATTTTAAAGCCGCTTATCCTAATCAAATCATAACAAAAGATGATTTGTTCTATTATGTTTATGGGATTTTACATTCGGAAGATTATCGCGCCCGTTATGCTGATAATTTATGCAAAGAATTGCCTCGTATCCCTTGTGTAAAAACTGCTGAAGATTTTTGGATGTTTGTAACAGCAGGACGTGAATTGGGTCATTTGCACGTGAATTATGAAACTGTAGAACCTTATCCAGTCACATTTAAGAAGGGTAATCCAAAAGTTACCGAGATCTCTAATCCCGAAGAATTTTACTACGTTACAGAAATGAAATTCGCTGGAAATAATAAGGAAAAAGATAAATCGATTGTTTTTTATAATAACAATATCATCATGACAGATATACCTCTTGACGCTTATGAGTATATCGTCAATGGCAAGCCTGCTCTTGAATGGGTTATGGGGCGTCAATGTGTAAAGACTGATAAAAAGAGTGGCATTGTTAATGATGCCAATCGCTATGCTGTTGAAACCGTTGGCAACCCTGCCTACCCTCTAGAGTTATTTCAGAGGGTTATTACTGTAAGTCTAGAAACAATGAAAATCGTTAAGAACTTACCCAAATTGGTATTAAGAGAAACTGAATAACTTATAAAGCATGCTCACGTAATGGGTATGATAAACGCATAAGGGGTATAAGGTCTTATACCTATAGGTTCCTATACCCCTTTATACATTGCTTACATATAATCTTTAAAAGGATAATTTATCATGCGTTATTCTAAAAAGAAAAAACTTGCACTTTTAGATACTCTCATTTGGATTGCTTTAAGATTTATAAGAAACCCCATCTTAAATAGAGTTAGATTTTTTTACATTGCCTTTAAGAGGTTATACCGTAATCTAAAATGAGTGCTTTATTGTTTTCAAAAGCTTTATTTAAAGAGAGTTATATATATATTCATTTTCTTATATTACTTATAGGTTTTGAAGGTTTCTCACACCCTCAAAATACCTTCAAAAATATACCGTTGGTTGTATTTATAGGTTGTGTTTTAATATAGGTTGTATCTCTAAAATGCTAATATATTGAAATATAATGACTTTTATTTTTCGATTGAAAAAAAATATATAACAGGGGGTAAAAGGAACCCTCAAAATACTCAAAATCCTCAAAACTCATAACCATAATGGTCTTGATAGCATTTATTATGATTATAATCCCTTTCTTTTGAAAGGCTTTAAAAGAT
>NZ_JBHIRD010000057.1:0-2179 GCF_042196905.1 Bartonella sp. AA89HNZF | reverse complement strand
GTGTTTATCAATTCTGATGAAATTCTCTTAGTCATCTGCGAAAATGAAGAACAAAATCTCGCTAAATCTGGTCCTTTCTTAGAAGAAAAGGACATGATCAAATTTATCGACCAAGCCGATAATGCTGTCCAAATTTTGCGTGTAGAACCAACGACTAATCGTTGTGAAGATATCTCTGAAGATATTGCCGAATGCTATCTGAAAGAATGTGAAGAGCAGTGTTTCAACGGCAATATACCTCACGACTTTGTTAAAGACAGTAACGCATACGGTTTTTTTTTAGAAGAAATCGAACAGCAGCGATATGAAGATGAAACTTACGGGACTTATGAACAGCAGCACCGTCTAACTCTTTCGGATGTCATTCCAAATTACCCACATTATACAGGGCGCTTTTAAAAACGCCCTCCTCTTTCCTCTTATTAAATGATCGGATGGAGTAAACTTATGAATAATCCTATCGCTATTACAAATAACACCATTAACGAAGAAAGCGTTCAGACAGTAAATGCACGTGAATTACATGTCTTTTTGGAGAGTAAACAAGATTTTTCTACTTGGATAAAAAAACGTATTATGACCTATGCTTTCCTTGATGGAAGGGACTTTATTCGCTTCCACAAAAAAATGGAAGCGAACAATGCCATAGCAGTAGAATACTATCTTACCTTAGACATGGCGAAAGAGCTTGCCATGGTCGAGCGTAATAAAAAAGGAAAGCAAGCCCGTCAATATTTTATTGAATGCGAGCGGCGTGCAAAGCAAGTTGTTACACCACAAATCGATTACTCAAGTCCACAAGCGATGATTGGCTTTTTGAATTACCTACAAGGACAAATAAATCAAAAAGATACTCTCATTGAAGATTTAAAACCAAAAGCAATGGCTCTTGAAAGCTTGCAACGCTCTGATGGGCTCTTCGGTCTTATTACAGCTGCTAAAATTCTTGAAATGCAACCCAAAAAATTCATTCTCTTCTTACAAGAAAAAAGATGGATATATCGAATTACTGATGGCGCTCCTTTGCTTCCTTATCAAGATAAAATCCAAAAAGGACTAATGGATTGCTCAACCCACATTATTCAAACAACAACAAAGGCTGAAAAAGTCATTCCTTCAGCAAAAATCACAACAAAAGGCATGGGGGTGCTGTCTCAAGAGATTAAAAGACAAAGCATGCATTAAGAGGCTATCATTATGGAAAAGAAATACGAACTTACTAATGAAACAATTCAGTTTGATGGAAAAACTCTTCACCGTATACGTGCTTTAAGGGATTTTGATGATGTCAAAAAAGGAGATCTTGGTGGCTTTATTGAAAAGGAATATAACTTAGGTCATAAAGGCAATTGCTGGGTCTATGATGATGCCAAGGTGCTTGAAAGCGCTACCATTTTTCATAATGCCAAGATATTTGATGGCGCCTGTATTAGTGGAAATGCTTCAGTTTATTCTGATGCACAAGTTTACAGTCGTGCTGTTGTTTTTGGTAATGCCGAAGTTTCTGGTAGTGCACATGTTTTTGGTGATGCTGTTGTCCGCGACAAATCTCATGTTTACGGTGATGCAGAAGTTTACAATAGCGCACTCATTTATGGTGACGCAGCAGTTTTTGAGAATGCACGAATAAAGAATAGTGCTAATGTTTACGACAATGCTCGTGTATATGGGAACGCAATAATTTGTGGTCCTGCTCTCATTTATAACAATGCTAAAGTTTATGGTGATGTCATTATATCATGCTCCAATTTCACGTATGAGGATGATATTAATTATGGAAATGTTGAGATTTTTGGAGATGCAAAAGTTTATGATAGTGCTCGCATTTATGACGCAGTCAAGATCTTTAGAAATGCCGAAATTCGTGGATTAGCTAATATTCGCGGAAACACGAGAATTCCTCAAGACATAAAAATTTAACAACCAACCAGCCTTTTAACACAAGCGTGATTCACGCCACGGGGGAATTGCGCGCAATGTAGGAAACAAACATGACAAATTCTTCTTTAACAACCATGGCAAGCAAATATGGGTTTTCTCATGATCAATTTCGAAAGACAATTATCAAAACATGTATCAATCATAACTTCTCTGATGAAGAGTTCGCTGCTTTTATCTCTGTTGCCAATACTTATGGTCTTAACCCTTTAACAAAAGAAATCTATGCACTCCCTAAAAA
>NZ_JBHIRD010000056.1:0-2277 GCF_042196905.1 Bartonella sp. AA89HNZF | reverse complement strand
TTGGATCATCGCTTTATCGACACCTGGTTTTTCCCATAATGCTAAAGTTGATGGAGGAGGTTGGTTAACACATCCAGCTGTATTTAAGAGAGCTATGCAACTCAATAGTTTTAAGATTTTCTTCATTATTCCCCTCTTTCAATGGATTTATTGACAATAAAAAAGCTCGTAAGCCTGTTGATATTTCCTGTCACCGCTTCATTAAAACAACGGTGAACAATATTGAAATGTTGGATTGAGGGAACAGTCCCGCCATTCCAAGAGAAGGCAAGGATGGCGGATTGTTAATCATCACAAACAGCAAAACTTAAGGCTGGCATTTGCGACTATTTTTATATTTTTTACAAAACGGGCTGTTTAAGCGCTTCTTGACACTGCGCTGTGGAACAACAGCGCCTGGACGACAAATGGGCAAGTTTTTCTCTTTAAAAGTATAACATGGCCCTCCCGCTCTTGCTACCTCTTCATCTTTATAGCGAAACCCTGATTGAAGCATGCAAGCATAAATTGTTGCTTTTGCATTAATGCTCTGCTTTCTGTTTTCTGGATCGACATCATAAGGCGTTGGCATGCCACATTCTAACAAGGCTTTTCCTACCTCAGTAAAATCAGTAACACCATTTTTCTCCCACGCGCTCAAATACCCTCCAGGAGTTTTATTAAACTGACATCCTGCAATACCTAATAAAGTTACAGCACCTAATAGCTTTAGAGTTTGTTTCATTTTTTACTCCATTATTTAATTCAAGGTTTTTGTTCACGATGAGATGTGCCATAGCGCCATGTACACTTATCACTCGCATCTCCAAGGCAAGTATGGGAGCTTATGGGATTCATGATCACTCTCCACCATTCTTTCCACATGTTACTACCAGTAGGTATTGTCTCGTAAGTATAGCCATTGCCGCCAATAATTCTGCTTACAAAGTCGTATCTATTCCCATCAAAGCCAATAGTGGTTTGTTTGCCATCACTCACATAACCTAACAGACCGGATGCAACTAAAACATTAAAGGCTGGTCCATAGAAATTGATCTTCGTGTTGTCGGCTATACCGTGAACACCTTCTTGTTTGAAAGAATACAACATATTCCCCAATGTCATCGTCCCGCGGCTATGGCCATAAAGTTCCAACCCTGTAAGACCATGGCTATACACCAAATCTTTTGCTTCTTGTGTGGAATTGGTCAAACCCCAAAAGTTATTTTCCATAAATTTCTGATAGCCCGCGACTAGAAGTTCTGAGATAGCAGAATCGGCTTGAGGGAACACAACAAAATAAAGCGGTTCATTTTTATTCTCCGCATGTTGCTCTGCATAAACAGCGGCTTCCTCTGGTGGAGTAAAGATGCCATTAAAGGAAACATGAACCCTGCCATCAGAGCCTTCTTGCAAATGCTGCTTTTCTTCATCCGTTAAATAATGAAACTTAGGTATTTTTTGTCCACGAGCGTCTTCTATAGGCTCCCCATTTTCATCTGTTTTATAGAGTATATTTCCGTCTTTATCACGGTCGACCACGGCGATGGGGTGCTCTTTGATAAACATGGTTTTATAGGAGTCATCACTGTATTTAAATCCTTCTTCTAAAAGTTGTGTCGCCATTTCGCGGTTTTCATGGACGATTTGTTCCAGCTTGCCTGCATCGAGCTGTTGTACACCCTTATGGGCGGTGGCAGTATCACGATTAAGGGAGGCTATGGCTTGTTCCACGTCTTGCCCTGTCAATGCCTTCTGCCCTGCTTCATCAGTAATGACAATGGTGCCATTGCTGATAGCGGATTTGGTATATCCTTCCTCTGAATCTTTAGCTTTTGAATGATCTAAGACATTTTTGGCAATGTTTTTCCCGACACCATATTTGCCCTGATACATCGGACCACCCGCCGAAATGCTTAAACCTTGGCTGCTAGCTTGCGCATGCGCACTGTTGGTTATATCACTGGTGGTAATACTTCCTGTGGTCAGGCTGTTTTTTTCTGCCGGCGCGGTGCTTTCAATAATACCTCCGGTCAGCGTTGTTTTATCTTTAACGTTGATCTTAAAACCACCATCACCCGCTTTGATGCCTGATTGCTCCACAACACTATGATAATCACTAGAGGATTTATCCTTGTTTAAGGAAATATTGGTTGTGGCTGTACCATCCTTTTCTCGGCTATTATAACCAATGGAAACAGAGTTTTGCTTGCTGGAACTGTGTCCCGTATCACTGCGGCTGGTAATGGCAAAATCACCCCCTACTTCCATTTCTACACGCTCTCCAGAAACCACGGC
>NZ_JBHIRD010000055.1:0-2319 GCF_042196905.1 Bartonella sp. AA89HNZF | reverse complement strand
GCTTGCATTTTTACACGTTTTGTGTAATATATTTTAACATTTAAAATGTATAAGTTTCCAGTTGCAAACAAAAGCCGCGTCTTTAAAGGATACGGCTTTTTTGTTAATTATTGCATATTTCCATAGATTTGCTCTCTTAAGCAAGCTAATCCTTTGGAAGTGATTTTAGTTGATGGTACGGTTTTTTCTGTACCATCATTTTTTTGAATAGTAATGGCTGTGCAATCCATAAGACCTTTTTGGATTTTATCTTGATAAGGCAATAATGGACCGCTTGGCACTCTTTTGTAAACCCAACCATATCTACGCAAGTAATCTGATAAATCCTTAGGCCTTACTTCCAATATTTTTGCAGCATCTATAATACCAAACAAGCCGTCGGAACGTTTTAAACCATCAAGAGCTATTGCTTTTGGTTTTAACTCTGCGATTATGATGTCTTTACGCTCATTTTCGTTTTTTAGATGAGTTAATACACCTAACATTACCTGCGGGCTTGAGTAATCGATTTGTTGTGGTGTTGAAACTTGCTTTTCTAATTCCTGCCAACGGTCAATTATTTTTGCACGCAATGTAGTGCTGTAGCCTGAAACGAGGATTAAGCATTCACGTTTTGGAAGAAGATATTCAGTTTTCTTGCGATTCATGCTATCAAAAAAGATGCCCTCAAATTTGAGGATATCTTTTTCATCATACAATTCAAGCAAAATATTCTTGATATCACGCATAACATTATCATGCCGTTTACCACACAATTCTGCGATTTCACGACTAGACATGGTTTGAATGCTATCATCTATTTTGATTTGATTTACGTTTGTTAAATTTGTTTGATTTGTGTTAATTAAATATTGTGACATGATACTGTCTCCTTACTATAATTTTTGAATCGACACTCTAAAAAGAGTGCCGGGCGCTCAAAACACGGTAGTAAGTCCGTTGTTACGCTTTTCCCTTAAGGGTCTTGTATAGCATAACTACACCCGACAATCCCCTCTTATATGCTATAAAGCATACTGGAGTCAAAACCTTATAATTCGCAAAAAGATTGTTTTAACAAACTATTTGCTTACTACCTATGTGTTTTGAAGCACCTACTGATTCGTTTAACAGAGCGATTCGATTGTTGTCAATATGTATTTTACACTTTTTTAACTTTTTTCATTTCGATACTTATCTTATTGAATCTAAAGTTAAAAAGCAGGCGCCCCCGCCGCGCCCGTGTGTTATTTAAGCAGCCTCATTTAGGCTATGCACATTATCAAAAATAGGATTATAAATTTTTAGCAATGAAACTATTGATTCAATTGGTTCAGATTGACCGAACTCTGTCATAATTGCTAAGATTTTTGTAAAATTTGGAATTTCGTTTTGTAATTTAAAAAACAAGACTTTCTCAAGAGCAGCCATAAGTTCCACTAAAGAAACGTGATAGTTATCTTCAGTATCAATATCAAAATCAATATCATCGCTATTTGCTTCTTTACACACTGCCAGCCACAAATCACATAAGAAATCAGTGGTTATTTTGATATCGTTTTTTTCTTTAGAATGCATTTTAACACCTAGTTATTTAGAGTTTTTAATTGACAGCCCATAAGGGCGCCGGGCGCTAAAAACACGGTAACTAGTCCGTTGCTTATACTTTTCCCTCGCGAAGGGTATTGTATGGTATAAGCACACCCGACACAAATCATCATACGCTATTCAAAGCATAAAAGACAGCCAGTATTTTAAAGAAATGGGAGAAACCTTTTCGTGGTTTATCCGCTAGTTATCGTGGTTTTTAATCACTTGCCAACCTTATTAAACGACCTTTTCTTTAAAGTCAATACGTATTTTTTATTTTTTTCAATTTTTTTCATTTTGATACCTACCTAGTTGAATACCAAGTGCTTTCTCTAGCTCGTTGTCTATATCATCATAAGTTTTCACTGCTTTAACTGTACGTTTTTTGATTTCCCTATTCACCTCGTCTATCAACGCTTCACAACTCAAAACGCTTTTCGGAATACCACCCCCATATATCCAAGCTTTCACTTGCGCCTTGGTACTGTAATCAACATTCTCAGGCATCTCATGATACTGACCACCGTCAAATTCTTCATATTCTCTTGATCCATCTTCGTATTCATAGAGATTGTAAAAATACTCAGCTACCCCTAATCCCCATGGTGCATATCCAACCGCTGTTGCAACGAACTTTTTTTGCATAGGCTGTTTACGTTTTTTTAAAAACATTTGGTTTAATATCCCCTATCTAAATCCATAACTTTACCAATGGGTTTATTTGCCTCAAAATGGACCGTACAGAAGCGT
>NZ_JBHIRD010000054.1:0-2603 GCF_042196905.1 Bartonella sp. AA89HNZF | reverse complement strand
ATCCAACAAGGGTGCATTTATACATTGTTTTATAATGGAGATCATTGGCATCTTGTTAATCCTACCCCACTCCCTTTAGAAGAAGAAGAAAGCAATCTTTATCCCACGGGTTTTATAGGAACGTTTGGAATGCGCGGGATTCCAAAGGATTGGTTAATTTGCGATGGGAAGGCTTATTTGCGTCGTGATTATCGTGATTTATTTGAGACGATAGGAACGGTTTGGGGAGAGGGTGATGGCGCCACGACATTTAATGTTCCCGATTTTCGAGGGATGTTTTTACGGGGGCTTGATGGAGGGCGCAATATTGATGAGGGGCGTTCTTTTGCCAGTGTGCAAACAGATTTAATTGAGTCGCATCAACATCAAGGACAGAGCCTTTCGATGTCTCATTTTACCAGCAACGAAAACTTTTGGGATGGGAATACGACGGATGTGTTGGGCTATCGTCTAGGCTTGTTTGGGGGGAGCTCTCTAGCGAATTTTATGGGCATAGAGCGTGAGAATTTAGGGGGCTACATTGTAAGTTCTCATACTCTTGATGAGAACCAAGAGGTTGTTTTGGAGAGCACTGGTGAAGGCGAGACGCGTCCAGTTAATGTGAGTGTTCTGTTTGCGATTAAGACATGAGGTGTAAGATGTCGACGATCTATGATTGGTCTTTAAATGCCTCCTTGAATGCCTATTGTGATGATTTGATTGATTGGTCAAAAGGACAACGTCCTAGTAGTCTGAATAATAGTGCTCGTGTGATGATGCAGCGTGTGCGTGAATATTTATCGGATACGAGTGGTGTGATTGAAAGCACTTTTACGGTTGATGCTGAACACCAGACGACGTTGATAAGACTTCAAAGCCAATCGCAATTTTTAGAGTATAAGAATGGGATATCAATTTGTTTTAAAGCGAAGGGCAAGAATGTTGGGGAAACCGCAATTGCCTTGAATGATTTGGCGGCTAAACCTGTTTACAAGGCGACGGAATTAGGTCTCCGTGTTTTATCGGGAGGCGAGCTTCAAAGGGGGTGCATTTATAGCTTGGTTTATAGGGATCATGCTTGGCAAGTTTTAAATCCTACGCCTCTCTCTTTATCGCAAGAGCCGGTTATCCCTGTTTATCCACTAGGGACGATAGGGATTTTTGGGATGCAAGTTTTGCCAGATGGCTGGTTACCATGTGATGGGAAGGCTTATTTGCGTAGTGATTATCCTGCTCTTTATGAAGCGATAGGGATCAGGTGGGGAGGCGCTGATAGTTGGACGAAGTTTAATGTTCCCGATTTGCGTGGTGTTTTTTTACGAGGTGTTGATGATGACCGCGAGATAGACCGCTTTCGTTATCTTGGCACTTTACAAAATGACGCAATGAGAAAGCATGACCATGGGGGTCAATCCTTTACGATTTTGAATGATGAAAATCAGGAAGAGAGTTGGCATGGTGATATGACGATCATCTGGGGATATGTGTTGAATGACCAGCAAAGATTGAAGCTTGCTGAACGTTTGGGCGTGAGAGCAGAGGATATACGCGTGCACCATAAGCTCGCCTTTCCCCATTCCCACCTTCACATGCGTGATGTTGCATTGGCAAGTTCAGGTATAAGTGAGACGCGCCCGATTAATATGAGTGTTGTGTTTGGAATCAAGACGTGAGGTTTAGATGTCCACGATTTATGATTGGTCTTTAACGGCATCTGAGAATGGTGGTGCTGATGCTTTAATTAATTGGTCAGAGGGACAGCACCCTAACACGGTTAATAATAGCGCTCGTTTTATGATGCAACGGGTAAGTGAGTATTTATCGGATACGGGGGGTGTTCTTGAAGGGATTGTGACGGTTGATAATAACCAAAAGACGAGCGTGATAAGGCTTCTAAGTCAATCGGCATTTTTAGAGTATAAGAATGGCATATCGGTTTGTTTTAAAGCGAAGGGCAAGAATGTTGGGGCGACAACAATTGCTTTAAATAATTTAGCCGATAAGCCCGTTTATAAGGCAACAGAAACCGGTTTATTAGCCTTATCGGGAGGAGAGATACAAGATGGCTGTCTTTATACGCTTGTGTATGATGAAGAGCTTACGGGTTGGCAAGTTCTCAACCCGACAAGGGGCAAAGTTTCTTCCTTAAAACGTTTACCTTCCGGTCTGATAGGACCGTTTGCAATGGAGCGCTTGCCGGGTGGTTGGTTGCCATGTGATGGAAGTGCTTATTCACGGTATGTTTATTGGGATTTATTTTGTGTCATAGGAACGACGTGGGGAGAAGGGGATGGCGCCACGACGTTTAATGTTCCCGATTTTCGGGGGCTATTTTTACGGGGACTTGATAATGAACGCAATTTAGACCCTTGGCGTTCTTTTGCAAGTATACAACCCTGTTCTTTAAAAGCGCATGAACATTTTATAGGTCCAGCGTCATCAGAAGGTCTTTCTTCTCGAAAAAAACGGGATGTTTCTTCTACTGAAGCGCCCGTGACAAGGCGAAAGAGAGCTATAGACGAAGAGTGTGTAGGTTTGAGTGGGGATGCTTTGGACAAGTGTAATCAAGAATTTGACCAAATAGCAGGAAGTCCACAGGTAGAGACTCCCTTTTGGTTTACAGA
>NZ_JBHIRD010000053.1:0-2711 GCF_042196905.1 Bartonella sp. AA89HNZF | reverse complement strand
GATACAACTGGACAGAGGGCGATGGGGCAAGATGCTGGACAAATCATTGGCTCTCTCAACCGCAACACCGCAGCAGCCCACCAGGCAGTAGGACAGCTAGATGTCGCACCGCTTGAGGGAGCAGTGCATAATCGCTTAGATATGATCAATGATTTATCGGATGAAGGATTGGGATACTGGGACAAAATACGCGAATTCGCATATCTCAAAGAGCATCCTGAGGGTGAGGTTTTGCATGATGAAAATGGCAATGTCCTCTATGCAACAGATAAAAATGGAAAACCTATCAAAGACAGTCATGGAAGACAAGTCCCTCTGTATCGTTATTTAACGCCTGAAGAAGAAAAACATTTACAAAAAGGTTCTGATGGCAAGGTTCATATGTTTTACAATGGTATTTTTACCTCACCAGATGATGCTGCGCGTTATACTGTCCAGTTTGCTGACAATGATCATGGTCCCCTTTATTTTACATACTTTCCAAAAGCTGAAGACTGGGAAGTGGAAGTAGGGATAGCGATTTTTCAGAAGTTTCTGGAAGGTAAATTTTTTTTTGGATTGACCAATTCAACCAAGAAATTCCAGGATACAATGTATCTTTATGGCAATACAGGATTGCATGATGATGCCCATAGTCGTGGTACCATAACAGCAGGAAATGGAGCAAATGATTTAGTAAAGCATGGTGTTCACGGTATAGCAAAGGAAACAACGGTTAATTTTTTTGGTCCAGCTTATAATACTCAAGACATGGCAGATACGTTATATATCTTAAGGGATGGAAAGAAAACCACTGTCGGCTTGGAAAACCATGCAGATGATTTTGTTGGTGTTGTGTTTGGCAAAAATCCCGCTACTTTTGACAAGAGACCCCTTGGTAGTAACGTAGTGAAAGAGGCAAAAAAAGTACTATTTGGTTATCCAAGTCCTCATGCTTGTTATGCAAATGCGGATCGAGCATGTAGACATGATTATGGTTCATCTCACCGTATACAAATTGATTCAATTAATTCATGGAGTAAAAAATGAAACACATTTTAAGAGTATTAAGAGGGATAATCCTGTTAAGTATAGCTGGGTGTAATTTTTTTAAGCCTGCTCCAGGGTATATGTATATGTGGGAGAAAAATGGTGTTACTGATTTTACTGAGATAGGAAAAGCTTTATTAGAATGTGGAATGCCAACACCTTATGATGAGGATTCAGAAAGCAGAGAGCAGAGTATTAATGCACAGGCAACAGTCCATGCTTGCATGATTCAATCAGGATTCCACTATAAAGATGAACATGAAGGGGGATGGTGTTATACTTTTAAAGAAGAAAACCTTCCCATTTGTCAGCCTGGTGCTGTCATCCCGAAGAGAAGTGTCGAAAAGCGCTTAAACAGCCCGTTTTGTAGAAGGTATAAAAACGCGGATGAATGCCAGCCTTAAGTGATGATCAACAATCTGCCATCCTTGCCTTCACTTGGAATGGCGCGATTGTTTCCTCACGCACATTATTTAACGGATGAAGAACAACAGAATTTACAAAAAGGTTCTGATGGCAAGGTTCATTTTTTCCTCAATGGTATTCTTACAGCACCAGATGAAGCAGCCCATAATGCGGTTCAGTTGGCTGATAACAAGAATGATCCACACTATTTTCTGATGTTCCCTCATAGCGATTCGTTCTTGGTAGAGTTGTTCATTGCAGGGTATCAGTATGCTCTAGAAGGTAAGTTGGGTATTTTGACCAATTCGACGAAGAAGTACCAGAATCTGTTGTATAGCCTTGGCAATATAGGATTGCATACTGATGCGCATAGCCGCGGCAGTATGACAGCGGGCAATGGATCGCATGATTTAGAAAAGCATGGTGTTCATGGTATAGCAAAGAAAACAACGATTAATTTCTTTGGACCAGCTTATAATACTCAAAACATGGCAGATACGTTATATATCTTAAGTGATGGAAAGCAGGATTACGTAAACTTGGAAAATCATAAAAATGACTTTGTTGGTACAAAGATTGGCAAAAATCCTTACACTTTTGAGCAAATACCTCCTGGAAGTGGTCCCTGGAAAGAAGCAGGGCAAATATTTAAGGGCTACCCCAGTGTTCATGCTTGTTATGGTCATGCAGGTTATGCGTGTACATCGCGCTATGGTTCACCTAATCGTACGCCAATTTATTCAAAATATTCAGGGAGGAAAAAATGAAGAAAATCTTGAAATTATTAAGTGGTCTCATTCTGTTAAATATCGCTGGATGTAACATTGATAAGCCTGCTCCAGGGTATTTGAGTATGTGGGAGAAAAATAGTGTTACTGATTTTACTGAGGTAGGAAAAGCTTTGTTAGAATGTGGTATGCCAACGCCTTATGATGTTGATCCAGAAAGTGAAAATATAAGCATTAATGCTAAAGCAACAATTCATGCTTGCATGCTCCAAGCAGGATTCCGTTATAAAGATAAGTTGGGAGGTAATTGGTGTTATACTTTTAGAGCCGAAAACCTTCCCATATGTCGTCCAGGTGCTGTCATACCACAGCGCAGTGTCAAGAAGCGTTTGAACAGCCCTTTTTGTAAAAAGTATAAAAATGCACCTGAATGCGAGCCTTAAGTCTTGCTGTTTGTGATAATCAACAATCCGCCATCCTTGCCTTTACTTGGAATGGCGGGATTGTTTTCTCAATTTACCATCTCAACTCAGTTCAGAACTGTCTTGA
>NZ_JBHIRD010000052.1:0-2724 GCF_042196905.1 Bartonella sp. AA89HNZF | reverse complement strand
TTTCTCCATAATGCTGGAGAAAGTGAGGGAATTGAGTTAACACATCCAGTGATACTTAACAGAGCTATACAACTCAATAGTTTTAAGATTTTCTTCATTCTTCCCCTCTTTCAATGGATTTATTTACAATAAACAGCTCATAAGCTTGTTGATATTTTCTGTCACCGCTGTTTAAACAACGGTGAACAATATTGAAATGGTTGCTTGAGGAAACAATCCCGCACAGGCATGTAAAAACGTGAGTGTGGGGATTGTCGGTCATCACAAACAAAACTTAAGGTTTGCATTCAGGTTGTACTGGACTTCTTTTACAAAAAGGGCTGTTTAAGCGCTTTTCAACACTTCGTTTCGGAATGACCGCGCCTGGTCGACAAATCGGAAGGTTTTCCCTCCAATGATTCACACACCAAGATGGACCGCCATATCTGTCACGGAATCCTGCTTGAATCATACAAGCATAAATTGTTGCATTATCATTATTGCTGAGCTTTTGATTTTCAGCCTCAAGATAATTAAGATGTGGCATGCCACATTCTAATAAGGCTTTTCCTACCTCGGTAAAGTCTGCTCCTGGCTTGATCCACCCATATACTTCCCCTGGAGGAGATTTGTCCATATCACATCCAGTAATACTTAATAGAATGAGCAGGCTCAATAAGTTAAATCGTATTTTCATTTTTTGTTCCCTGTTCTCGTGGAATAAAATTTTATAAAATCAAATGAACCGTAATCATTTTTACACTTAGCACTTGCATCAGCATAACAATTATGGGTACTAGGATTATAGCCGATGATCGCTCCCCCCATCTCTCTGAGGGGTAGAATTAACGGATGTAATGAATCATATGGTTTGGAACGTACCCCATAAGCCGTAGGCCAATTGTAACCAATCACTGTACTAATGGGGTCTAACATATGACCTTGTATGTAGATATAATTTTTTTCGCCATCGCTTAGATAATCTACTGTATTGGCCATCGATTGCATGTGAGCAGCCGCTCCAACAAGATAGAAGTCTGTTTTCTTGGCTACACTGTGGATACCATGTTCTTGCAAGTCATTTGCTCCATTGCGTATTGTTAAGGTACCCCGGCTATGCCCACTAACAATAGCATTGTCATTGCCATAACGATAGATAAAATCTTGGAACTTCTTGGTCGAATTACTCAATCCCCAAGTGCTACCCTCCCAAAACTTTTGATAATATGCTACCCCTAATTCTACCAGCACATCATCAGCTTGGGGAAAGTATGTAAAATAAAGGGGACCATTTTTATTAACAGCCAATTGGACAGCATTACCGGCTGCTTCATCTGGTGAATTAAAAATGCCATTGTAGAACATATAAACAGCACCATTAGGGCCTTTTTGTAAATGCTTTTCTTCCTCTGGCTTTAAAAAGTGATACAGAGTGATATATTTTCCATCACTGCCTTTTATAGGTTTTCCATTTTCATCGGTTAAATAGAGGACATTGCCATTTTCATCATGCGCAACCTCACCCACTGGATGGTCAACATAAAATGCCATTTTACGAACCCCATCCCATATATCAAACCATTCATCTACCCATTTATTTCTCATACCTAAACGATTACGCAATATATCCTCAAGCGGTGCGACATCTAGCTGTCCTACTGCTTGGTGTGCTGCTGCGGTGTTGCGGTTGAGAGAGCCAATGATTTGTCCAGCATCTTGCCCCATCGCCCTCTGTCCAGTTGTATCAGTAAGGATGATAGTCCCATCACTGATAGCAGATTTGGTTTCCCCTTCTGCTGCATCCTTGGCTTTGCCGTGATTTAAAACATTCTTGGCAATGTTTTTTATCGTGTCATTCCCAGAAAGGCTAAACCCATGGCTGCTGGCTTTAGCATGGGCACTGTTGCTGATATCACTGGTGCTAATGCTTCCAGTGGTCAGGCTGTTTTTGTCCGCCGAGGCTGTGCTTTCAATAATACCTCCGGTCAGCGTTGTTTTGTCTTTAACAATGATATTAAAGCCGCCATCACCCGCTTTGATGCCTGATTGCTCCACAACACTATGATAATCACTAGAGGATTTATCCTTTTGGAAAGAGGCGCTCATGGAGCCCCCACCACCCGTTTGTCCAGCACCAAACCCAACAGAAACAGAGTTTTGCTTGCTGGAACTTTGTCCCGTATCACTGCGGCTGGTAATGGCAAAATCACCCCCTACTTCCATTTCTACACGCTCTCCAGAAACCACGGCGCCTGCCAATGTGGTGTTTGCCCCACTCGTTGTGTGAACTGTGCCGGTGCCAATAATATGGCTGTTCTTCTGGTGAACCTCCTCACTGGAACCCTTGCCTTTACCAAAAGAAGCATTCCCCATCCACCCTGTACCACCGGTACCATAACTATACCCAACATTCATTGAAGCGCTTTGCGTGTGGTTTTTTGTGCTTTGCGTATTTTGCGCACTTTCAAAGATGATATCTTTACCTGCTCCCATGGTGATATTCCCGCTCTGTTCATCATTGCTTTGCATCGGGTTTGTACCAGCAATAATATCGGCTCCAACACCATGGATGCTGCCTTTGTGGGCTTGCATATTAACAGCGCGTCCTGCTTCTATTGTACCTGTTACCGCAGTAGAGGTCTGAACAGAGGCTTCTGCCTTCTCTGTCTTAAAGCCCACGGTTACACTGCCAGATGCGCCAGCCTCGGTCAAACCGCTTAACGTATCCAGTGGATTGCCCCACGA
>NZ_JBHIRD010000051.1:0-2897 GCF_042196905.1 Bartonella sp. AA89HNZF | reverse complement strand
ACAATTTCGCAAATAACCTTTCAGAAAGCTTCAATCAACTTGCAACAGCGATCTACGCTTAAAGACACTTATGGATCAGAAATAGAGCTTTTTTCGGAAGCATCAGTCATGAAATCGCATTTAAAAGCATTGAAGGATAAACAGCAAAGTAGTGAAGTTTGCTGATGATTTTGAGAATATATATGCGTTTAAATTGACAGAAAGGCACCGTACAGAGCGATTTAAATATTTTGTGATAAAAACCACATTGAAATTAAAAACGCTTCTGTACGGTCCATTTTGAGGCAAATAAACCCATTGGTAAAGTTATGGATTTAGATAGGGGATATTAAACCAGATGTTTTTAAAAAAACGTAAACAGAAGGGGGGAAAAAAGTTCGTTGCAACGGCGGTGGGGCATGCCCCATGGGGATTAGGGGTAGCAGAGTATTTTTACAATCTTTACGAATATGATGATGGTACAAGAGAATATGAAGAATTTGACGGTGGTCAGTATCATGAGATGCCTGAGAATGTTGATTACAGTACCAAGGCTCAAGTGAAAGCGTGGATTTATGGGGGCGGTATTCCGAAAAGCGTTCTCAATTACGAACCTCTCATAGATGAGATCAATAAAGAGATCAAAAAATTATCAAAAACCGCAGGAAATAAATATGTTTACAGATAAGCAGCTAAGAGCCTTGTTTGGTATTATAATTTTTATATTTTTATGCTTTTTAGAAATTAAAAAAAATCCCTATTTTATCCAAGGTATTTTGATATTTGCATCTTTTGGTTTGATAATAATAACAAATATTTTTGTAATTTTATGCAATTCTCATATTCCTTTTGAGTTGCAGAACAATCCAAAATATAAAGATGATGATACAACAGGTTGGAAGATATTAACACGTGATTTACAACAGTATATGCACCGACTTTTAAAGCTAATAAGTTTAGCACTTGTCGTTTTAATTTTTCCAAATAGTTATACTGTATTTTGGTATTTAGATATCGTTTTTTGGTACTTTTTTTTAGTTTATTCATTCTTTCTCATGTTGCATACACGCAGTTTAATAAACATGTCCATTTACGCACTACATTTTTATACTAAAAACCAAAAGTAAAATTTAAAATCACTTGGTATTCAATTAGCTAGGTATCAAAATGAAAAAAATTGAAAAAAATAAAAAATACGTATTGACTTTAAAGAAAAGGTCGTTTATTAAAGTCGACAAGTGATTGAAACCCACTTGATAATAGGCGGGTAGGCAACGAAATAGCCTTTCCTACGTAAATATACTGGCTTTCTTTTGTGCTGTTATTGGCATATAACAATTTTGCCGGGTGTGGTTATACTATACAATACCCTTCATAGGGGAAAGTGTAACGACGGGCCTATTACCGTGGTTTCAAACACCCGGCGCCTCTTATGGGGTGTCAATTGAAACCTTTAAAATAGGATAATTAGCATGAAAGCTACAGTTACAAATCAAGAAACTTCTCCAAAATATCAACTCACCAATCAAACAATTCTTCGCGAAGGTAAAAAACTTTATCGCATTAAGGCGTTAAGAGATTTTGGTGATGTTAAAGCTGGTCAACTTGGTGGCTATATTGAATCTGAAGAAAATCTTTCTCATGATGGTAATTGTTGGGTTGGTGATCAGGCCATTGTTGTGAGCCCTGGTCGTGTTTACGAAAATGCGCAGGTTTATGGCAATGCAGGTGTTGGTGGTTTTGTATATGGTAATGCTCGCGTCTACGATTCAGCAAAGGTTTTTGCCAATGCCCATGTGTATGATAATGCCCATGTTTTCGATAGTGCAAAAATTGTAAGTAAAGTGCATGTTTATGAAAATGCCAATGCATGTGGCATGGCTATTGTTACTAAGAATATTTGTGGTGACACAATGAATAATGTTTATACAGAACGCCTTTCTCCTTATGGTGAAATTTGCTTTGTTATGTGTCGTCCCCATAGGAAAACAGCTTAAATAACGGCGCGGGCGCGGCGGGGGCGCCTCCTTATAACCATTTCATTTAAAAATTTGTTTGAATATTAGATTAGGGAGCTACCTATGACCACTAAAAATGTATCTAAAAAATATGAGCTTATAAATGAAAGTCACGTTAAAGGGATTACTTTATACCGCATTCGTGCTTTAAAAGACTTTGGTGATGTTAAAGCTGGTGATTTAGGCGGCTTTATTGAAAAGGAAGATAACCTTTCTCATGATGGCAATTGCTGGGTTTATGATAATGCTTGTGTTGTAAAATCTGGTCGTGTTTATGAAAATGCAAGGGTATATGGCAATGCTGCCATTGGTGGTTTTGTTTATGGCAATGCGCATGTATATGATAAAACCCGCGTGTATTTTGGAGCTCATGTTTATGATAATGCGCATCTTTCTGATAAGGTGTGGGTTTATCAATATGCAAGGGTTTATGGGAATGCAAAATTAACAGGAAGTGCACGCATTTATAGCAAGGCTGAGGTTTATGATCATGCTGTTGTAAGTAGCTCTTCAAAAATTTATGGCAAGGTTTATGGCAATGCTAGCGTGGGTGGGTATGTTAAGGTCTATGGTTCTGTTTATGGGAATGCAAAAGTGACTGGTTATCACACCATTAGAGGTTTGGTACATGGCAATGCAAGATTAAAAAGAAATGAGTATTCATATACAGAACAAAACCCTTATTATGCATATGGGATTCCTGAGGATTGTGAAATTTATGAAAACGATACCGTTGTAAAGATTGTTGAAAATAAAGCAGCGTAAATAAAATAACGGGGCGGGGGGCTGCTTTATAGCAAAAAAGCCGCGTCCTTTTAAGACACGGCTTTTGTTTGCAACTGGAAACTTATACATTTTAAATGTTAAAATATATTACACAAAACGTGTAAAAATGCAAGC
>NZ_JBHIRD010000050.1:2594-3151 GCF_042196905.1 Bartonella sp. AA89HNZF | reverse complement strand
ATATCCACTAAACCAGCATGAAATAAGGCATTTGGCAAAAGAAGATAAGTTGGAACCTGTGGAACAACAGCTCTAATACCTAGCTCAGGCGGAACATCAAGCGGTATAGAGAGATTAGACGAAGGTTCCAAAGCATCAGAGGACTCAGAAAGCTTTGGTTCAACAGACGCAGAAGGAAGAACAACAGAATCTGTAGAAGAAGGAGCGTCAGATGTCAACGACGTAGAAAGTGGATCGGGGGGAGAAGATGGAGGATCAACAGGATCAGGGGATGTAGAAGAAGGAGAGTCAGATATCAACGACGTAGAAAGTGGATTGGGGGGCGGAGGATCAACAGGACCAGAGGATGTAGAAGAAGGAGAGTCAGACATAAACGACGTAGAAAGTGGATCGGGAGGAGAAGATGGAGGATCAACAGGATCAGGGGATGTAGAAGAAGGAGCATCAGACATAAACGACGTAGAAAGTGGATCGAGGGGAGAAAATGGAGGATCAACAGGATCAGGGGATGTAGAAGAAGGAGCATCAGACATAAACGACGTAGAAAGTGGATCGGG
>NZ_JBHIRD010000050.1:0-2494 GCF_042196905.1 Bartonella sp. AA89HNZF | reverse complement strand
GGGAGAAGGTGGAGGATCAACAAGAGCAGAGAACGTAGAAGAAGGAGAGTCAGATATCAACGACGTAGAAAATGGATCGGGGGGAGAAGATGGAGGATCAACAAGAGCAGAGGACGTAGAAGAAGGAGAGTCAGATGTCAACGACGTAGAAAGTGGATCGGGGGGAGAAGGTGGAGGATCAACAAGAGCAGAGAACGTAGAAGAAGGAGAGTCAGATATCAACGACGTAGAAAATGGATTGGGGGGCGGAGGATCAACAGGACCAGAGGACGTAGAAGGAGGAGAGTCAGATATCAACGACGTAGAAAGTGAATTGGGAGGAGAAGATGGAGGATTAACAGGATGAGATAATGAAAACGAAGAAGGTTTACCAAATGGACCATTATAAGAACCTATTCTAGAAGAAATATAAACCCCTTCGAGTCGGAAATCCCAAAAATCCCCCTCACCTTCCACTAATCTTTGCTTAGCATTCGCTTCTCCAAAAGGCGAGCCCGGCCCATAACCACGAATACGATATTGATAAGGAAAACCTTTCACCGTAGTATAACCATTATAACCATTGGCGAGTCGAAAAGAACCTGCCCGCGCTGTTCCTGCAACTTGAACGATTGAAATGCTTTGATCTCTTCCCTCATAGATTTCTTTACTTGAATATTTTGGAAAATTTTGCATATGAATAAATGTCGTTCCAGAAACATCCCCATAGATCAATATGCGATCCGTCTTTTGGGGATCAAACAAACCCTCATCATTCAAAAATGTATTCAACCTAATCTGAGCGTTTCCCTCAGCACTATAGACTTTTTTATCTTTTGATGCGAGAATTTTATCTCCTGCATCTATATCTGCTTTTTTTCCAATGCGTAGCGTTTGATAACCACTATCTTCATCAAAGATCAATGTGCTATTGGAAAGACTTAGAGAAGAAAGCGATGAAACAGATTCCTGTAAACCATTGTATTTACTTTTAGTAAGATACCATTTTGAATAACGAATTAACTCTAAATCAATAACCGATCTATCTTCAACACGCGTACCTCCTGTAAGAGAGGAAGCGTTTGCTTTCACCAATAGAGAAGCATTATTTTCAGCTTTTAGCAACACATCACCAGAGATTTTTGTTTCATCCGATAATTCAAGAGTGCCTTTTACTTCATAGTCTTTATTCCCCTTCGCATAAATCGCAATCCCGTCTGGAACTGTCATATTTGTCTCTGATAAATAAACAAATGCCCTCCCCGTGATAACTTTTTTGGTTTCTAAAATTTTTTCATCATCTCGTTGCCTCAACATTTTAGCAATCTCTTCTGGAGCTAAAACATTAAAGCACAGTCCATATACTCCCTCACCCTGAACAGAAATATTGTTTTTTTCTATCTTAATATTTGTATTCTTAAAGCCATCTGGTGAAATATATTTTTGAATTAACTTACCATTATCATTTACATAACCTGAAAAGTTTTTCATCAAAAATGCATGCATATGGTTCAGCTGAATAAAATTGTTTTTCAAATGAACGTCACCACCTTGAAAAACCTCAAAAGCTTCTGGCAATACCCCCATAGCTCCATCACCATCTGTTAAAGTTTCCTCCCTCCTTCCTTGCCCCGTAATCCCCATAGTATCAAGAATATAGTGCCCCCCAAATCGAGTTGAAAATGAGCCAATCTGGTTAAAATTAACGGTACCGTCTGTCATTTTAACCATTGCATCAAAACCACTCATAATACCGATCCCTTTTACATTCAAATTATCTGGCTCAATATTGATATTCACACTCACTAAAGCAATATCCGTTCCTCTCCCCCATGCATAAATAGCATGTGAAGTCCCCTTAATTTCCCCTACTGTCATGCTAATAACGGCATTTTGAGCACGAAGAGCAGGTATATTCTTAAAATCTGAAGCTATTAAATTAATTTTTCCACCATTTCTTACATACGCCCCATACGCAGATATTTTATCTGGATCATCGCCAAAAACTGTTATCTGAGAGGCATTAACAATAGTGCCTGCTTTTTCTACATATATAGCTGCAATAGGTGCAGTCTCCTGAGAATTTTTTAAGTAATAGATTTTATCTGCGAGAAAGTGTGTTTTTCTATCATCGCATTTATAAAATGCCCCTCCTGCATCACTTGAAGATCCTGCAGCATTAACATACGTAACCTGCAAAAAATAAAGAATAGCTGTTGTAACGTTGCATAAAAATACATATTTATGAAATACATAAATCATAACTCTTGCCGCCTCCTATTCCCCTACTTCTATTCATTGAAGAATAATATCTATATTAAGCTAATAAATTTCTCAAAATACAATAAATATAAAATGAAATATTTAATTTAATACTTAATACAATACTATATACTTATATATAAGTTACTATATAGTTTATGTATCGCTAAAAAAGGTGGCGCAATCCAGCAGAGAAACTCGTTCCAGAAAAACCAATTTTCTTAAATCTATGCTGATAAGTGACATCTCCACG
>NZ_JBHIRD010000049.1:0-3343 GCF_042196905.1 Bartonella sp. AA89HNZF | reverse complement strand
ATCGTCCTATGTCTTTCTATGGAAAAGTAAACTTGATCAAAACCTTTGGTGATGATGGTACCATCCGGATTGGCAGAAACTTTGACCTTGATCCTATGGGACCTGCAATTGAAGGTGGCGTTGGCATCAATGCGCAACTGTCTCACAATTTCTCCCTTCATGGTGATGTAAGCTATCAACAAAAGCTTCAGAAAACTGGTATAAGTGGTGCAAGCTTTTCAGGTGGTATACGCTATCAGTTTTAAAATAAAACTGTCAAAACAGCGTATTTCTTTTCTATGTATTAACAAAAAAGGCAGTATAGTATACTGCCTTTTTATCTCTCCCCTATTCTTCTCTACCAATACACACTGCCAACATTTCTCTTTGAGAAAATTAGTTAAAAAAACTCAAGACAATAAAATATCGCGCTTTCAACTAGTAAAAATATCCCTTGAAAAAAACTAAAAGTCGATTGAAAAATCAATGAGCACTATTTTATCATAACCGTGTTAAAGGAAAACATGAAAGCTATGGTGTCATCTTTGGTTTTATGATGTTGAAAGAAATCTTTATCAGGCTCAAGCATACAGTTTTTTGAAATTTTCTTGCCTACTCCTTTTCTTTAAGCATAAGCAACAAGTTTTATGCAAACATAACACATATCTTGAATAGAAAAACTTATAATACTTATATAATATTAACATAATATATTTACTTTAGCACGAAATGAGTTTAAAGTATAATTCATTATATATTAAATATATAATTTATTTTATACTTTACATAAAAATAAAAATCGCCTATTCACGTCCGATCTCTAATCTAAAATACCCATCCATTTGATATCCTTCTTATAAGCGGGGGAAGAGTGTGTGGCACTTATAATTTACTTATAATTTAGGAAACTCTTGATGTGTAAAAAGTCCCTCTTATCCTGCACTGCTGTCATAGCTGTCATGCTATTCAACACCCATTTCAATGTATATGCTGAAACTCTTGAAGTTTCCGGAGAGAAAAAAGAAGTATCTAACACAACGTATGAGATTATTAATGCGAAAGACAACGGGGAAATCACCGGCACACATTTAACTGTGGTTGGGAATAAAGACACAGATATTTATGCTGTAACAGCTGACGGTCTTGGCAGTACGATTACATTACTGCAAGACACAGCCATTAAAGGAACTGATTTTGACATTCGTCTTGGTCTTAATGCAAAAGATGGTGCTACAATCAAAATGACTGGAGGCATTATTACGGTTTCTGAAACTGGCGCTTTCTTCGAAAACAGTATGAATGATAAAAACAAGCTGGAAGGTGTAACAATATCAAGTGGTAAAGATGACCACTTCATGGACGAGGGCATAAATGCCGACAAAAAAAGCAAAGTTACTTTAGAAAACGTAACGGTTACGCAAGCAAACACCAGTATATTTGCAAATGATCATTCTGAAATAACGATATTAGGAGGAGCATTTGATGGAGACCTCAAAGGAATATCCGCTACAGGAGGCAGCGCTATTACTTTAACTTATAGCGAATTAGCCGATAACCAAAAAAGCAGTGTTCAAGTTACATCATCCCATGGTGATGGACTTTATGCAAATGGTGAACAATCTACAATCACAATGACTGGTGGAGCAATAACTGGAAGAAGCACAGCATTGCTTGCAGAAAATGGCGGACATATTGACATCTCAGATGTTACTTTAAAAACAGACGGCACCGGAATCGGTGCAATAGCCAATGATGTTAACAGTAAAATTGAATTACACGGAAATACGGTAATTAATGATGCTGTAATTGGGCTTTATGCAGAAAACAGTGGCACAATCACAATGACAGGAGGAACCATTACAGCTTTTGAAACTGGCGCATTCTTTAATGAAAGTAAGAGCAAAAAAAATAAGCTAGAAAATGTAACAATTACTTATGCAGACACCAACATAAATGATCAAGACAAGCTAGCAAATGTAAAAAAAACATCGGACAATGAATTAGACCCTGGATGGGAAAGTGAATTAGAAAATGAATTGGGAAATGAAAAAGAAGAGTTTTTATACACAGGAATAACAGCCTTTGCTGGAAGTCAAGTCACTTTAGAAAATGTAACCATTACCCAAGCAGAAACCAGCATATCCGCAGAAGGTCATTCTCAAATAGCGATATTAGGAGGAGAATATAATGGAGAACACGCTGGGCTATACGTTACGGAAGGCAGCATCATTACTTTAGCCAATAGTCAAAAAGGCAGCGTTCAAGTTACATCATCTTATGGTGATGGACTCTATGCAGACGGTTTATTCTCCACAATCACAATGATGGGAGGAATAGTGACTGGGGGAAACAGAGCATTATTGGCAGTGAACGGTGGATATATTAGAGGCGAAAATGTTGTTTTAACAACAACAGATGGTAACGGAAACGGAGCAGCTTCCACAGATCCTTACAGCTTGATTGAATTGTATGGGAAAACAACGATTAATAATGCTTTTATCGGGCTTTATACAGAAAACAGAGGCGTCATCATGATGACGGAAGGAACTGTAACTGGAAAAAGCGCAGCATTATTTGCAAAGAGCGGCGGATATATTGATGTCACGGATGTGATACTAACAACAATGGATGGTAACGGATACGGTGCAGCTGCCACTGATCCTAACAGCTTAATTGTATTACATGGGAAGACAACGATTAATAATGCTGTAACTGGCCTTGGCGCGGAAAATAGTGGTACCATCACAATGACGGGAGGAACTGTAACTGGGACAAGCGCAGCATTGCTTGCAAAAAGTGGTGGACATATTAAGGTCGCAGATGTTGCTCTAACAACAATAGGCAACGGATACGGTGCAGCTACCACCGATCCTGATAGCTTAATTGAATTGCATGGCAAAACAACAATTAATAATGCTTTCATCGGACTTAATGCAGAAAATAGTGGTGCAATCACAATGACGGGAGGAACTGTAACCGCTGCAAACATGGCATTGCTTGCAAAAAGCGGTGGGCATATTAAGATTACAGATGTTGCTCTAACAACAATAAATGGTAACTATGGCGCAGCGACCACCGATCCTGATAGCTTGATCGAATTGTATGGCAAAACAACAATTAATAATGCTTTCATCGGGCTTAATGCAGAAAATAGTGGTACAATCACAATGACGAAAGGAACTGTAACCGCTGCAAACATGGCATTGCTTGCAAAAAGTGGTGGGCATATTAAGGTTGCAGATGTTGCTCTAACAACGATGTATGGCAACGGATACGGTGCAGCTACTACCGATCCTGATAGCTTGATCGAATTGTATGGCAAAACAACAATTAATAATGCTTTCATCGGGCTTAATGCAGAAAA
>NZ_JBHIRD010000048.1:0-3802 GCF_042196905.1 Bartonella sp. AA89HNZF | reverse complement strand
TATTAGATGGAGAAATTTCTAAAGGTTCGACAGAAGCGATCACTGGCAATCAGCTTTATTCAATGAATCAGACATTTTCTGAGTATTTTGGTGGAGGAGCAGGTTATGATAAAGATGGAAAATGGAAAGCTCCAAGTTTTAAGGTTAAGAAAGTTGATGCGGAAGGTAAAGAAAGTGAGGAAAGCTATAAGAGTGTAGCGGAAGCACTTTCTGATATTAGTAGTTCTGTCACGAATGTTCATCATGATGTGACTAATGTTGTCAGTGATAGCCTTGTCAAGCAGGATGAGAAGACAAAAGTTATCAATATTGGTAAAGAAGTAGCAGGTACAGAAATAAGTTTTCTGGACGAAAAGGGCAAAGAACGGACGCTTTCAGGTGTTAAGGCGGCAGAGAATGACAATGAAGCAGTTAATAAAGCGCAGCTTGATGCAAGTCTGAAGGATCTTTCTACCAGCCTTCAGTCTGATGACTCGGCTGTTGTTCACTACGATAAGCTGGCAGATGGTAAAACTGATTATAGCAGTGTGACTTTAGGTAAAGGTAAGGATGCAGGACCAGTTGCACTTCATAATGTAGCGGATGGTACCATTGCTGAAAATTCACATGATGCGATTAATGGTAGTCAGATCAACACGATTTCTCAGAATGTAGCTAAATTCCTTGGCGGCGATGCGGCATTTAAAGACGGTAGCTTTACCAACCCTACTTATAACTTATCTCGCGTTTCTGAAGATGGCGAGGTAACACAAAAAGCCTTTACCAATGTTGGTTTAGCATTTGAGGGACTTGATGCAAATATCAAAAATGTGAATCAGCGTATTAAGGAAGTCTCAGAAGGAGTTGCACAAGATTCTTTATCATGGAGCGAGGGTGAAAAATCCTTTGTAGCCTTGCATGGAGGAAAAGACGGTGCAAAGACAAATAGCAAGATTAAGTTCCTTGCGGCAGGAGATATTACGAAAGAATCTACAGATGCAGTAAATGGCTCCCAACTTTATTCCTTAGGAAAAGATCTTGCATCGTACTTAAACGGTGATGCTAAGTATGAGAAAGATCAATGGTTGTTGCCTAGATTTAAAGTTACACACCTTAAAGAAGATGGCACATCAGAAGAAGCTGAGTACGATAGTGTTTCAGAAGCTCTTTCAGGTGTTGGTAATTCTTTCACGAATGTGGTTAAAGACTTTAATGACAAAGTCACGAATATCACAGAATCTGTCCAAGGCGATGCGCTGTTGTGGAATAAGGACGCAGAGGCGTTTGTAGCCAAGCATGGAGAGAAGGAAAGCAAGACGAACAGCAAGATAACGTCGCTTGCAAATGGGGGTATCACTAAAGACTCAAGCGATGCTGTAACAGGAAATCAGCTATATGCTCTAGGTAACAGTGTTGCAAAGTCTTTAGGTGGTGATGCTAGTTATGCAGGTGGCGCTTGGACGGCTCCAAGTTTCAAAGTTAAGATCGTTAATGAGGATGGTACTAAAGTTGAAGAGAAGAAGTATGATACTGTATCGGAAGCATTTGCTGGTGTAGGAACATCTTTTGAGAATCTTCAAAAAGAGTTTACTCAAAACAACACGGAGGTTACTGAAAATATTAAGCAGAATGCGTTGTTGTGGAGTGATTCTGAAAAGGCGTTTGTAGCAACGCATGGAGAGGGTGATGAGAAAGGCAACAGTAAAATTAAGTTTCTTTCCAATGGAGAGGTTTCTGCAAGCTCAAGTGAAGCGGTCAATGGTTCTCAGCTTTTTGCGACTAATCAAAATGTAAGCAGTGTATCTAACAATCTTGAAACAACAGCTACGAATATAGCTAAATCCTTTGGCGGTGGCGCTGAATATAAAGAAGGTCAATGGAGTGCTCCAAGCTTCAAAGTTAAGATCGTCAAAGAAGATGGCAGTGCTGTTGAAGAGCAAAGTTATGATGATGTTGCTAAAGCATTTGCTGGTGTAGGCGCTTCATTCACGAATATTCACAAAGAGCTTAAGAATGAGATTAATAAAGTTGTAGGAGATAGTCTTGTTAAGTTTGATGATACGACAAATGTAATCAAGCTTGGTGGTGAAAAAGAAGGTGCGAGCATCAGTATTGCGGATAAGGAAAGCCAAGATAGAATACTTTCAGGTGTTAAGACAGCGACAAGGGATAATGAAGCGGTTAACAAGGGTCAGCTTGATGAAAGTTTAAAGGATCTTTCTACCAGTCTTCAGTCTGATGAATCGGCTGTTGTTCACTATGATAAACAAGGTGATGATAATAGCAGCACTAATTATGCGAGTGTGACTTTGGGTAAAGGTAAGGGTTCTGCAACTGTTGGTTTGCATAATGTTGCCGAAGGTCAGATTAGTGAGAATTCGCATGATGCGGTTAATGGCGGTCAGATTTCTAAGGTTTCTCAGGATATTGCGAAATACTTAGGTGGAGGTACAAGCTTTAAAGATGGTACTTTCACGGGTCCAACCTATAAATTATCCAGTGTTGATGCAAAAGGCGAGGTAGTAGAAAAATCTTATGGTGATGTTGGTTTAGCCATTGAAGGTATTGATACGAATTTCAAGAATGTGAATAACAACCTAACGAATAAGTTTAATGAACTTACTGAAAATATCACGAATATTACTCAGGAAGTTCAAGGCGATGCGCTGTTGTGGGATAAGGACGCAGAAGCGTTTGTAGCGACGCATGGGGACAATAAAGAGAACAGCAAGCTCACATCACTTGCAGCTGGCTCTATAGTATCAGGCTCGAGTGATGCGATTACGGGTGGACAGATTTATGATCTGCAAAAAAAGTTTGCTGGCTATTTTGGTGGAGGTGCTGGTTATAATGAGAAAGGCGAATGGCAAGATCCGGATTTCCAAATTCAGACTTTCAGCAATGATGGTACGAAAGGAGATAAGAAGAGCAGTAATAATGTTGCAGGTGCATTTAATGACATTAATGACAGCATGAGCACTATCAACGCTCGTATTAAGGAAGTTTCAGAAGGAGTTGCACAAGATTCTTTATCATGGAGCAAGGCTGAAGGTGCTTTTGTCGCCTTGCATGGAGAAAAAGATAGTGAGAAGACGAACAGCAAAATCACATCACTTGCAAATGGTGATATTACTGCTAGCTCAAGCGATGCTGTAGCAGGAAATCAGCTATATTCTCTAGGTAACAGTGTTGCAAAGTCTTTAAGTGGTGATGCTAGTTATGCAGGTGGCGCTTGGACGGCTCCAAGTTTCAAAGTTAAGATCGTTAATGAGGATGGTACTAAAGTTGAAGAGAAGAAGTATGATACTGTATCGGAAGCATTTGCTGGTGTAGGAACATCTTTTGAGAATCTTCAAAAAGAGTTTACTCAAAACAACACGGAGGTTACTGAAAATATTAAGCAGAATGCGTTGTTGTGGAGTGATTCTGAAAAGGCGTTTGTAGCAACGCATGGAGAGGGTGATGAGAAAGGCAACAGTAAAATTAAGTTTATTTCCAATGGAGAGATTTCTGCAAGCTCAAGTGAAGCGGTCAATGGTTCTCAGCTTTTTGATACGAATAAGACAGTTGCAACTTATTTAGGTGGTGGCGCTGAATATAAGGAAGGTCAATGGAGTGCTCCAAGCTTCAAAGTTAAGATCGTCAAAGAAGATGGCAGTGCCGTTGAAGAGCATAGCTATGATGATGTTGCGTCAGCCTTTGCTGGTGTTGGTGATTCATTCACGAATATTCATAAAGAGCTTCAGAATGAGATTAATAAAGTTGTAGGAGATAGTCTTGTTAAGCAGGATGATGCTACGAAGGTAATCAAGATAGGTGGAGA
>NZ_JBHIRD010000047.1:0-4096 GCF_042196905.1 Bartonella sp. AA89HNZF | reverse complement strand
GTGCACGAATGCGACGAACTGGTCGACGATAGAGGATGTCTATTTCATCAGTAAGTTCGTATTTCTTTTCCATGATTACTATTTCTCACGTTCTTCGATTATGGTGGAGCCACTAATTTTACAATTTCCAGCAATGTTTACACGACAGCAAATATATGCTTGATTGTAAATTTTAGCATTTCCGTAAACGTGTACACTTTTCCCTATAACAGAATTCCCATAAATCCGCGCATAGTCAAAAACCTTGGCATTATCTCCAACATCAGCACCACCAACTTCGGCATAATCAAAAACTTGTGCATTTCCAGAAATTTGTGCATTCCCATAAACCCGCGCATCATCATAAACTTTGGCATTATCGTAAACTTGTGCATTGCCAAAAATCCAACAGTCTCTCTTATGGCTTAAGTTGCTCTCTTTTTCTATAAAACCGCCTAGGTCACCTTTTTTGACATATCCAAAGTCTCTCAGTGCACGAATGCGGCGGAGCGTTCTGCGCCCAAACTCAATTGTTTCATCAGTAAGTTCGTATTTTTTTTCCATGGTTTAAGTCGCCCTTATCTTAAAACAGTGTCATTTCCAGATACTTTTGTATTTCCGGTTACTTTGGCATTCTCGCAAACTAGTGCACCACCAAACACACGGGCATTTCCAGAGATTTCTGCGTGACCGCCAATTTTAGCTTTTTCAGAAACATGTGCACCTTGGTGGATTGCGGCATTGCCATAAACCTTAGCCTTTCCAAAAACACGTGCATCATCTGCAATCAATGCGGATTCAAAAACACAAGCATCGTCAAAAATTTCTGCGTTCTTTGAAATTATTGCATTACCGCCAATCTTTGCATCATGGTATATTCGTGCATTACCAGAAACAGAAGCTTTATCGTACACTTTCGCGTTCCCATAAATTTTTGCAAGTACGTGAACACGGGCATTACCGTAAACTTTTGCATGATTGAAAATGTGTGCACCACTCAAAATTTGTGCATCATCGAAAATTGTTGCGTTATCATAAACCAATGCACAATCTTGGATTAGTGCATTGGCATAGACTTCGGCATTCCCAAAAACCTTTGCACTATCTCCAACCCAGCAATTGCCATCATGTGATAAATTACCCTCATGCTCTATAAAACCACCAACGTCACCTTTCTTGACTCTTCCAAAGTCTCTCAATGCACGAATGCGGTGGAGAGTTTTGCCCCCAACTTCGATTGTTTCATCAGTCATTTCGTATTTTTTTTCCATGGTTTTACTCCTTTAAGTTAGATTCTGCCTTTGTCGTTCTTGCAAAAGAACGGCATTGCATTGTGTGGTGAATTTTTTGAAAAGGTGGCGTCTTTTAAAAACGCCTTTAGCTTTTAAAGCACATCACAAGGACGCAAACGGTGTTGTTTTTCGTAAGAACCATACATTGCATCATCATATTCGCGCTGTTTTATATCATCTAAAAAAAAACCGTATGCTGTGCTGTGTAGAATAAAGTCATGCGGTATTTTGCCATCAAAACACTTTTGTTCACGTAGTTTGAGATAAAACTCAGCAATATCTTCAGAGATATCTTCGCAACGATTAGTCGTTGGTTCTACGCGCAAAATTTGGACAGCATTATCGGTTTGGTCGATAAAATTGATAATGTCCTTTTCTTCTAATAAAGGACCAGATTTAGCGAGATTTTGCTCTTCATTTTCGCAGATGACTAAGAGAATTTCATCAGAATTTATAAACACTGGTTTATTCACAAATGCCTCCATACAGCCTATTGGCAAAAGTTATTTTCTAAGATATGGAGTGAACATATTTTCGTTTTACGGTAATGTCAATATAAAAAATACCGTATTACGAAAATTATTTTATTTAGATTAGTGTATTTTTTATAGATATTTGGAGATTTTATGAAAGGCTATAAGATTGCAAAAAGAAAATTTTCACAATTATCAAATGAAGAAAAAATAGCAACTATCGCTTTTTTGATTCGATTAAAGTATGAAGAAACGCTAAAGTTGCCCTCCGTTCTTCTTCATTGCAAGACGAATATAGATCATAAAAATCTTGATCTATTTTGCTTAAAGCCGGATACGGAGGATACTCCTTAAAGAAACTGTGTAGATTCACTAGCTCTTCTGCAGTGATATCACGGTAGGCTTTAGAGTCAGAGTCATCAATCGATAATAAGCGTGTAATAGATGATGGACTCAATCCTAAATGTTGCCCTAAAGCCTTACGGCTTCCATGCCCCATTTCATTTAATTTTTCATTAATCCACACTTTTATTAACTTTTGAAAATCCATTTTATTTTTCTCTCTTAAAATTATTAAATAATCAATGTTGCGTATTACGAAAATTTTGTTTATATTTGCGTAATACGTAAATATATGACAGAAAATTTTGGATTACATGATTACTCCAGCAGTTACGATTATAAAGTATTTAGGCGGTGCAAAACGCGTGTCGTTGATTTCTCAATGCCATGTATCTGCTGTTTATAAATGGACTTATCCTTTTGAAAAGCGAGAGGGTAAAGGCGGCATTATACCAGCTAAATACCAAATTATGCTTTTAAATTATGCGCGAGATCATGGGATAGATTTGCGTCCAGAAGATTTTTTTTATCCCGAGCGCTTGCAGAGATTAATGCAAGAGCAACACCCCCCAATGTCGAAAATTTGCAAGAGCTGCGGTGTTGATCACACCGGAGAAACTTTACAGCATTAAGGAGATAAAGATGAGTTCGAATGAAATTTTATGGATAGCAGTGGTTTCAGTTTTGCTCTTAAGCGGAGTGATGTTTCGTATTGCATTGCATTATCGCGATCAAGTTAAAGCACTTAAAGAGCAGGTTCAAGATATTAAGAAAAAAATGAAAGAGAATGAGTTTAGGTATTTAAAGGAAAGCAAGCAGACAATTGATGAATGTGATGCGGATCTTGAAGAACGTGACAAGGAAATTAAACAACTGAAGCAAGAGATTGAAGAACGTGACGAGGAAATTAAACAACTGAAACAAAAGACTGAAGAGCATGAAAAGGCGTTCAGAAATGTAAGTGAAGTTGTAATGACACTCGAAGCAGATGTCCAATCGCGTGATAAGGAAATTGAGAGACTTACACAAGAGCTTAAACAGCGTGGTGAAGCAGTAAAAGCGCCGCCTCATAAGAATAAGAAGAGTAAGAAGAAGGGTAAGTGAGGAGATAGAGATGAGTACAGTAGCAACAATTCTTTCCATAACGACTAATTTGTATTTGCTCTATGAGGTTTATCACTATTTTAAACAGTCAGAAAAGCTTACAGATGAGATAATTAAACAAAAAAGAATAATATGGGATCTAGAGGATAAACTTAGGAAGAATGAGGGGATAAGAAATAGGTCCCAAAAGAAGCTTTAATTGTTTTTTGAGGATTATTTTATGCTTCATACAATCCTTTGCTTTGATCTAGGTACGAAGATGGGGTGGGCGATACGTGGAGGGGACGGTGGTATCATAAGTGGTACTGTTAATTTTCAAACCCGTCGTTTTGAAGGCGGTGGAATGCGTTATTTACGCTTTAAGCAATGGCTTAATGAAATAAAGCAGACAGCCGGTGGCATTGACGCGGTGTATTTTGAAGAGGTTAGGCGTCATGTTGGAACCGATGCAGCGCATATTTACGGTGGTTTATTAGCAACATTAACGGCGTGGTGTGAACATCATCAGATACCGTATGAGGGGATACCGGTAAGTACGATTAAGAAAGCGACGACAGGCAAGGGGAATGCGTCGAAAGAAGAGATGATAGAGGCAATGTGTATTAAAGGGCACAAGCCATGTGATGATAATGAAGCAGATGCTTTAGCAATTTTACATTTAGTTAAAGAAAGGGAATTGGGGTATGTCCAGTAAATTACCATGGACGAGGCTTTTTGCAGACAGATGGCTTCTTACTCTTGGTTGTTTGTCGCCGACCGAGAAATGTATCTATGTCATGTTGCGACTTTTAATGCTCCATACTGGTGAGCCTATTTTAAAGAACTTAAGGGTATTAGCTTTTTGGGTTGGTTATCCAGTAGAAGAGTTTGAAGCAGCTTTGAATTCCTTGATTGAAGGTGGATTCA
>NZ_JBHIRD010000046.1:0-4229 GCF_042196905.1 Bartonella sp. AA89HNZF | reverse complement strand
ATGGGACCTGCAATTGAAGGCGGCGTTGGCATCAATGCGCAACTGTCTCACAATTTCTCCCTTCATGGTGATGTAAGTTATCAACAAAAGCTTCAGAAAACTGGTATATCTGGAGCAAATTTCTCAGGCGGCATACGCTATCAGTTTTAACACAAAGCTGTAAAAGCAAGCCTATTCATTCTATTCAATTTAAAAAAAGGCAGCACGATATGCTGCCTTTTTTTATTCTTGACACCCTTTCATAAAAAGATCGCTCGAATAGCTTTTGTTCTTTATCCTCCCAAGATCATCTCCATCAAGATTTATTGATTGACAAGGCTAGGTATTGTTTTTGATGCATACCAGATTGAAGTAGCTGCTCGTACACAGGCAAAAAAGCGCTTTCGTTATAATCCTGAAAAGAAAGCTGTGGAAGGTTTTGCCAATTTGCTGGAATTGGGGAGCGTGAAATGCGTGTAGCAGTCTTTGCGCAAAAGAATGAAAATATGCACTAAAGCGGGTGGTTATGCTTAAGGGTGAGAATAAATTCAGTGATTTTGAGAAATCTGCCCCTTACGCTGTCTTAGATATTGAATGGCATTTATCTCTCATAAACAAAAATGTCGCAAAGCGCTTCATCTCCAAGTGAAAGTAAAACTTTCAGAAAAAACACCTTATATGTATTTATTGATAAATCATATATGTTTATTGATAAATCGCGCTTGCTTCATAAAATCCCCTCCCCCTTTTTCTCAAAGCAAAAAGAAAATGTAAAGTTTTACTGTCGTAAGTAGATAAAAAGTACAAGCTACTATTATTTTCCTCTTTACACAGGAAACATACTGCAAAATATTTCTTTACGCAGATAGTTTAATTAAATACACCAAAAAAACAAAGACATCAACCACTTTATCAAAATACTCAAGAAGAAACTAAGATTTATAAAAGCATCAATCAGTGCTCTTTAGCATATTTATAAAACACATTACATCCAGTATAAAACACCTCAGATCTAAAATTAAATAAACTTTTTTAATTTTTGCTGACGGCTGTTCCCAACGATGCTGTCCCCCCTTTATTCTCCTTAATGCATCAAAATATATGACAGTACTGTGATACCCTTAAAAAAGTACAAACAAACAACGATCATTTGCTTATAATATTGTCCTTAAATATCATTTTTAATATTTTTAATTATATATTTAATACGTAATAAATAAAACTATAAATATAATATGACTTAAATGTAAATATATACGTTAATTATTATGTTTTTTAATTTGACTATAAGTAAATTATAAAATAGTGATCAGGAAGAATGTTTTTTATAGACCATTATTTATTTTCTTATATTGTTTGTTCTTCTTATAACAAGTGGAGATATGGAAAACAGGAAAAATATTTGTAGCTTAATTTAAGTGAGGAGAACATAAATGTCTAAAAAGTCTCTTTTATCGTATACAGCAATTGCAGCAATTCTATTATTTGGGACCTACCACAAAACACAAGCGGAAGAACTTAAAGTTTCTGATGGAAAAAAAATGGAAGTCTCTAAAGAAAGCTACGATAATATTTGGGCAGAAACGGGTGGAAAAATCATCGGCAAGAATTTAAAGCTGGGGAGTACCTCTCCAACACCACCATCTGTTACAACCGTTGTCACCGTTAAAGGATCCGATAGTTTGATTGAATTATCGGACAATACCATCATTGGTGCTCCACTTGGAACTAAATCTTCCTATGAATACGGCGTTAATATATCGGACAACGCTACATTCAAAATGACAGGAGGTTCTATCAACGTTGATAAAACCGCTATTCAGCTAAATGCTGGTAACGGAAATATGGAAAATGTCACAATAACAAGTGAAAACAGCGAACCCTATAACGCAATAAGAGCTGAAAAAAAAAGTAAACTCACTTTGAAAAATATAACTGTTAAAAAAGCAAAAAACAGCATCTTTGCAGATAACCAAACTCAAATAACAGTTATCGGTGGATCTTTTGAGGCAAAAGAAACAGCAATCAATGCTCGAAACGGTAGTATCATTACTTTAAACAATAAGGCAAAAATCACATCACTTAACGGTGATGGGCTCAATGCCATTGATGAGCAATCAAAAATTTTTATGACAGGGGGAGCTGTTACTGGGAGCAATAGTGTATTATACACAAAAGCTGGTGGATATATTAATGTTAAAGATGTTGTACTCACAGCAGATGGTAAAGGAACAAGATTCGGTGCGTTTGCAAGAGGTCACAGCACTATTGAATTAAATGGTAACACAACAATTAAAAATGCTTCGATCGGTGTTAAAGCCGAAAGTGATGATGCGACAATCAAAATGACCGGAGGATCGATTGAGGTCACAGGAGACAAAGCAGTAGGTGCATCATTTCTTAACACCACCAGCAAAGAAAACACGCTGAAAGATGTGAAAATATCAAGCGGAAATGATGACTTTCTTATGGATAAAGGAATAAGTGCTGACAAAGGAAGTATTGTCACTTTAAATAATGTAACCGTCACGAAAGCAAAAAACAGCATCTTAGCAGATAACAAATCTCAAATAACAATTACCGGCGGATCTTTTGAGGCAAAAGGAGAAGCAATAATTGCTCAAAACGGCAGTAGCATTACTTTAAACAATGGTGCGAAAATCATTTCATCTGAGCATAATGCGCTGAGTGCCATTGGTGAGCAATCAAAAATTTTCATGACAGGAGGAACTGTTACTGGGAGTAATAATTCATTATATGCAACTTTGGGTGGATATATTAATGTTAAAGATGTTGCACTCACAGAAAATGGCGAAAGTTCAGTTACAGGCGCATCAGCTGAGGGCCCAAACAGCGTCATTGAATTAAAAGGAAAAACAACGATTACGAAGACTCTCTTTGGTCTTTATGTAACGGATGGAGGCAAAATCACAAGCGAAGAATTAACGATAAAAGGGAAGAGAACAAATATTGCGGGAATCGAACTGCCCAGCATGGGTGTAAATGCTGCTGCAAATAGCGTTATTGAATTAAACGGAAAAACAACGATTGAAAAAGTTGATTTTGGACTTGTCGCATCCAATAGCACGATTAAGATGGTCAATGGCGCTGAAAACAAAATAGATGCAACAATAATTGCACTAAAGGTAAACAGAAATGGACATATTGATCTCGCAAATACTTCTGCAACAGCAGGGGTTGCTGGGGTAAATTTTGCAGATTTGTCTAAAAATAAGTTAAATGGCCTAAGTGATAGTAATCCACAAAATTGGCAAAACAGTGAAGTTAATTTGACCAATACAGATCTGATCGTTGAAAATGGTATTGGAATAAATACCGATGAATCAATGGGGAAAATTAATCTCAAAAATTCAAAAATCCTTGCTGATACGTTATTCAAAAACATAAAGCAGAAGACAAAGCCTGTTGGAATGTTTACTTTAACCGCAGATCATTCTGTCTTACAAGGCGGTGTAAGAAATGACGAAAATGGGCAAACACGCTTTGATCTGAAAAACGACACAAAATGGACGTTGAAAATCAGCAAAAATGAAAAAGATGATGATGGCAATCTCTTTGATATCGCTCAAAGATCTCGTTCTGATGTTTCTGTGCTTAATCTCGATAACAGCTCCATTGTTTTTGAGAAACCAACCGAAGATCATTACCAAACATTGCATATAGGTTCTGGTAAACCAGACACGCAAGAAGTCTACAATGCAACGGGTGATGCAAAGATTTACTTCAACGCACAATGGAGTGATGGAGCACCAATCGCCGATCAAAAAACCGATAGACTTTTGATCCATGGGGATGTCTCTGGCAACACATCAGTTTATGTTACAGGACGCATAGAAAAGAACAGTAGTCAAGCAAATACCTCTGCTGCTCCTAATGTACGGGGGCTTTCACTCATTCAAGTTTCTGGAAAAGCAGAAGAAAACTCTTTCAAACTGGTAAATGGTTATACCACAAGAGGTGGCTTACCGAATATGTATACACTACGTGCCTATGGACCAGACTCAAGCCAAGGCAAAGCCGATATTGCGCAAAACCTCTTTGATGAAAAGAATGAAAATTTCTGGGATTTCCGTTTGCAACCCGAACTGCTTGGCTCCAATTCTGGTTCAAATCCTGATCCTGAAACAAATATCCCTACCGTTGCCCTTGTACCACAAACAGCAAGCTATTTGGTCATGCCAAATGCTCTCTTCTACAGTGGATTAACCGATATGGCTAAACAAAACGCA
>NZ_JBHIRD010000045.1:0-4839 GCF_042196905.1 Bartonella sp. AA89HNZF | reverse complement strand
AGGGGAAAAACTTGGTTGTCAGCATCAGGAGCTGTAACAACCGCCCCAAGGGCGGTTTGATCAAATGTTGCTAAAGGACGGGAATCCTCACCAGCCTCTACAATGCGAATCCCATGATTAAATTCTATTGCCATTTTGCTCTCCAAATCAATGAAGAGACTATAACAACCATCATCATGCTCCATAAGACTGACACTGTCAGTCAAAAAGCTCTTTAAAGGGCTTTGAAAGAGCAATAAAAGGACTTAAAAACATATAAGCCTGCTCATACAAAAGCTATCCATTTGACTTGCGCTATTTTTGGTTTTGTATTTAATCTTTCCATAACCTTATAAGAACAGCGCCATCCGCTCCAGCACCACTTGGAGTCTCATGTCCATGAGCACCAGCACCGCCACCACCAAAACCACGCCCTGCTTTTCCTGAACTATAGGAACCTTTGCCGACTCCACCAGAGCCACCTCTTGATGTATCACCTCCAGCATCACCGCCATTACCGCTAGTCTCGCTCGTAATTCCGTTTGTCCCAGCATAACCATTTCCACCTTTGGAAAATCCTGGATGTTCATCTGTTGCCAAGCCAAAATTTCCCCCAACCCCTCCAATACCACCACGTCCTGAATAGTAGCCAGTAACATAACCGTTTCGTGAACTATAGTAACCAGCACTACCATAGTTTCCTCCTGTGGCGGTGATAAAATTATTGCCAATGATCGTTGTTCCTCCAGACTTACCGTTTACACACTGCTCTGAAACAGAAGCTCCTCCTTTACCAATTGTGATATTCTCATGTCCATTTAGACTGGCTTTGTAGCCATACCAGACTGAACAACCGGCACCACCACCACCTCCTCCTAATCCTGACGAATAAGCGCCACCACCACTGCCACCTCCACCCCAAGCTTGGATTTCGACTTTTGTGTTATCCGTGACCCAATCGGGCCATTGAATTTTTCCATCTTGCGTATAGAGCAATTCAGCATCAGCAAGTGCCGGCCAATTCGTGATTTTATCGGTCAAATCTTTTTTTAGCCTCTTTATTCCTGCCAAGATGGCTTCATCCACTTGCGCTTTCGTATAAACAAGATCTCCATCAACTTTTAAAGGTCCTTTCAAGGTGCTTCCGTTTGTGTTTAAATTGGTAACCACTTCACCATTATGGATAAGGTTAAACGACGAATTACCCAACAGTTCTAAGCCACCACTCATAGTGACTTTGCTGGTAAATTTATTATAATTTTGCCATTCATTTGGGCTGGCTAAGCGACCATAGCTTGTGAGATCTTCATTGATCTTGGCTCTAAAATCATCAAGCCCCACGATATCTTCGGTTTTATGTTGATGTGCGCCTAACAGTGATATTGCACTGCCAAAAGTGAAGTTATTATTGCTTGATTTATAGAGAACATAATTGTTGGCAGCATCGTGTGCACCCTCGATATCGCTTAAATCAGCAAAAGTGAAGGTTTTATCCGCTGCCATCTTGGCTTCAAGAGCTGTTTTAAGACCATTAACATCACCTATTGTGTGTTTGTGCTGTAAAGGTGCCTTTTCGTCTATCTTTTCCTCAACAGCCAAAAGAGCTTGATCAATTTTTGTCAAGTTTTCGCGCAAGATTGGGAATTCAGAACTGATAAAACGCCCCTCTTTAGGCAATTCCATGTCGAGTTTTTTGGTTTTTGTCATCTCTCATTTTCCCATTATAATATGCCAGCGCCAAAATCACTCACCATGGACCGCGCAGCAGGTCCACCGGTAAGGGTCAATTTCAAACGTGCTTGTTTGGCTGTTTTATCGCTGCTCACAAATTTGCGCTCTGTCCAAAGGGGGTCGGATAACTGTTCTGTTTCGTCTAATGTGAGAGAGGTGAAACCACCATCATCCAGTTGCATCTCGAGTGTAAAGGTTGCACCGCCCGGTAAAAAGGTTTTGATATAGCTGGTCAATCTTGCTTTTTCACCAAAGGCAAAAGCACGCGTGACATAGGTAGCTTCCTTATGGATCTTCCCCGCAATCAATTGAACAGGCGCAAACAAGACGGGTGAGAGTTTTTCGGTGCCTTTGAGAATAGCGCGAAGCTTTATCTTTTCACTGATATATTCAGTAAGGCTTAGCAATTGAAAGGGCAGGAGTTGATAAATTGTGCCATTGTTTCTTTCAATTTCAAAGATGACAGAACAATCGCTTGAAGGCAATTCAATGGCTGCGCGTACTTGCAAATCAGAGCAGTCCACAAGGTCAAAAGTGCCAAGATCAATGGTTTTTTCTGTTTGTATGTAGCGTGCCGCCAGCACTCGAAAGGCTAAAGCCTCATCTTGATGAGCAGTCCAGCTCCTAGCATTGACAGAAGAAAAGCGTGGTCCCGTTACATAAGGGTGACTTGAGACAAATCTTTGGTGTTCTGCATCAAAATCTCCAAGCTTTGCTAGTGAGACGGCATGATCAGCATCATCGGTTTTAATGACAAAGGCGGTGAGACGGTCATTAGGGACTAACAAAGGGACATCATAGCGTGCCTCTGCCCAACCTAGCTTTGCGCCCTTCATAGAATAAAAGCTTTGCGCTTGAATATCGGCGGTCGGATAACCGTTTTCTGTAGTGACCAAATCAATCACCAAATCATGGTTCTGATTGCCGATTTTGCAAAGATGAAAGTCAATACCGGTAATTTGCCGTGTTTCATCGGGGGTAAAAACTTGCGCTTGTGGGTCCACTTGCGTCCATATCTTCACCGTGGTGGTGCGCCGCATCACTTTCACATCAATCACACCTTGACCGGTAAAAAGCCCTGTTGCAATGGTTCCACCTTTTCCCCGTGCCACAACATTTTTTGTGCCAGCCGTAATATTTTGTGGAATCGTGAAAGCGCCCTCAAGGGTGCCCTTGCTATCGGCAACAAGGAGACTCTTTGGTAAAACATTCACACCATCAAAGGTGAGACTTTCCAAGATTTCGCTACTGCCAAAACCTTCAATTTTAAAGTGAAGGGTAATTTGTCTTAAAAAGTCGATTTGTTCTTGGTGTGTGTTGATGAAATTATCGCTTACTTCTGTTCTACGTATGGTACTGCCGCGATGTTTTCCCATAATGATTTGATTGGTGATACCCGAGAGCCAATCGGTGCGTTGTTCATGCCAAAAGTCTGTTGCGGGTTCAAGGGTTACTGTACCAGGCAGGGGTGCAAAATTTTGATAGGGATTGATTTTTTCGCAAGCCGTTGTCAACTCTTGCGCAATGATCACTTCATTTGTCCAGTCAAGGGTGACAGGCGCTGTAAGATTAGCGGTGTAAAAGGTTGGATCAATGGCAAGCTGTAAAATGCCGTTGCCTACAGCACCTGTTTGTTGAAAGCCTTCATCTCTGTAACTATCATCAAGAAAAGGGTCTGCAAACATGCCCTTTTTGGCAACAGGTTCTTTAGAGTCAACATTGCTTTTAATACGCTCTAATTGCATCAATCGATCAAGCGAAAGCACTCGTTGAAAATAGCGCCACATTTCATCATAGGGGGCAACACGGGTGCCATCATTAACCACAACCGGCGTTTCAAGCCAATTGTTGGTAATGGTTGCAAGGGACAACACATCATCAGGGACACTCGGTGCCATGGGATGATCTACTGAGATACCTTTGATGTAAACCACATTGCCCCCTGTGTTCAGTCCTATGCGGTCAATGCGGGGGAGTTTGTAAGTGTAACTGACGATAATATCACCACCTTGCGCCCCACCTGAGACAGTGATTTCCTGCGCTGTTACTTTATCAGCCGTGATTTTTGCGCGATAGCGGTAAGTCACCTTATAGCTGCTCCCTGCTAAAGGTTCGTCTCCCACCGGTGCCCAATCAATGGTGTCTCCTGTTTTTTTAAAATCTGTGCCTTCTTTAAATTCCTTGCTTCCTTGAACGATTTTGATAAACGCGGTGATGCTTTTATCAGGAACACCATCACGCCCAGCGGCAACGGCACCACGGGTGACGTTAACGGTTTTTTCTTTTGTCAACAAAAGAGACTGAATATCGGCAATAGGAAAATAATAGGGTTTAAAGGTGAAACTTGTTTTCCCTTTTGGGGGCGCAAAAATATGCGTTTCGCTAGGAACAACGCTTGTCGAAAAGTCCTCGAGTTCTTCATGACGCAAAGCCGCTAAGCGTTTGCGTTTAAAGCCATTGATATTGGCTTCTCCTTCTTGAATACTAAACACTTGGCAACCGTTATTGGCTCCCAATGCGCTCACACGGCAGCCACTCACGATATAATGCCCATGGGCGCGGTCGTACGTCGCAATAGCTTGCATGGCGGGTTCAAGCAGTGAGGGCGATTTTTGATCAATCAGAACACCATCTTGTAAAATATAAACCGGAAAGAAAGTGCCATTCTGCGCATCCTCTTTCAGTGCCCAAACAAGCTGTGCTGTTTCGCGTGCCGCTCCGGGCTCTCCTTCTGCTAAGGTACCAGGGACTTGCCCCAAGAGCTCTGGATCATCTTCGTGTGTTATCCATTTTTTTTGCAGCTTCACACCAATTTCCAAGCGCCCAATCATGGCAACATTGTTGAGTACAGCTGGTGCAACGGGGAAAATATCGCCTGCGATATAAATTTTGCCATCCGTTAAAGTGACGGTCCTTGTCTCTTTGTTGACAAAAGCATCAGCCCGTTCAACGCGGTCTCCTTCTTGTGCCACAAGGCGCCCCAAGCGGTCATGCCGCCCCCTGATGATGGTTTGAACCTCATTCAATTCACCACTTTGAATAAAGGGACGCGTGCCATAAAAGACAACGCTTTGTTGTTCCTCTTTGCCGCGAGATCTGTCAATTGCAAAGGGTAAACCACTTTCATGC
>NZ_JBHIRD010000044.1:0-4843 GCF_042196905.1 Bartonella sp. AA89HNZF | reverse complement strand
ATTTTCAAAATCAATTTCTCTTTTTGATAAAATAATATTTTTATTTTTTTTGTTATTGTTAATGTTAATGTTATTGTGCATTTCCAAGCATTGCTCGTGCATTGCGTATGCATTATTCGTGCATTGCTCATGCATTGCACGTGCATCATCATTACTTTTATCTTTGTTTTTATCCCATCTAGCTTTTGCTGCTTTTGATGCCTTTTCTGAAGATTTTTCTAAATTCTCATTGCAATTTAGTAACTCTTCTTCAACTTGTGCACTCCATAAATTTCCATTTTCCAAGCGGATAATTAATTTTTTTCGAATGAGTTTTTCTAATGATTTTTTAAAAGTTTGTACTGAACAGCCAACAGCACGTGCTAAAACAGAGGCATCATCATAAAGAGGTTCACAAGTTCTATACATAAAAGCAGTGAGTGTACTATAAGTGGCTTTTTCTGCTGCATCAGTGCCAGCAAAGTCCATAATCCACTCTTGATAAAAATTACGTACCCAAGGTAATTTATTTGCCATAATTACCCTCCTGCTCTTCAATAAAAGCTGCTTCTTTTAATTCCTCTTCAACCTGTAAACTCCACAAGCGACCATCTGCTAAACGAATGAGATATCCTTCTTCAAGCAAAACATTCAGTGCCGCTTCAAACTTCTTCACTGAATAACCCGTGTAATTAGATAAAACTTTAATATTATAAAAAAGAGGTTCACCAGTATGCAACATACGTAACCGTAATCGCATATAGATATTGCCCTCTACAGCAGGCAAATAATCAACAACAATTGCCCACTGGTCTGCAAAAAGCCTCGTCCATGGCAACTTAGTTGACATACTTCACCTCCCTTTCTTTATTATTATTGCAAGTGAAATTATCTAGCTCTTCAGTGACGTTGTTGAGTTCTTTTTCAACTTCTGAATTCCACAACCCACCATTGTCTAAACGTATGATGAATCCACCTTCAATCAAGGAATTCAAAGCTGCTTCAAACTCTTCTACTGGATAACCAACCCAAAAAGCTAATACCGTTAAGTCCTTTAAAATAGGTTCACCAGTATGGAGCATTAGAAGTCGCAACATGACATAGATACATTTCTCGGTCGGCGACAAACAACCAAGAGTAAGAAGCCATTTGTATGCAAAAAGCTTCGTCCATGGTAATTTACTGGACATACCCCAATTCCCTTTCTTTAACTAAATATAAAATTGCTAAAGCATCTGCTTCGTTATCATCTTTCGGATTGTGCCCTTTTGCACGCACCGCCTTAATCATCTCTTCTTTCGACGCATTCCCCTTGCCTGTCGTCGCTTTCTTAATCGTACTTACTGGTATCCCCTCATACGGTATCTGATGCTGTTCACACCACGCCGTTAACGTTGCTAACAAACCACCGTAAATATGCGCTGCATCTGTACCTTTATGACGCCTCACCTCTTCAAAATACACCACGTCAATTTGACCTGCTGTCTGCTTTATTTCTGATAGCCATTGTTTAAAACGCAAGTAACGCATTCCACCGCCTTCAAAACGGCGCGATTGAAAATTCACGGTACCACTGAACATGTCACCACTTGCACCACGTATCGCCCACCCAGTCCGCGTACCTAGATCAAAACAAAGAATCGTGTTAATCACCGCGTCGCTCCACACAAAATGTGTTTTATAGAAGTGTTTTTTTCCGAAAATGAAGGAAAGAAGGGTGTAAGAAGTATGCAAATAGATAAAGATGTTATAGCTATAATTATTAGTATCTTTTCCCTAATACTATCGTTGCTTTTAAGATACGTAGATCTCAAAAAAGCAGAAAAGACTCGAAGAGAAGATTTATGCAATGTAGAAAAACAGTTTAACCATCTAGAAGAGCAAAATAAATCATTGCAAAAGCAAGCCACATCATCAGAAAAACATGTCAATTTTTTACTAAAAACAAAAGAAGAACTGGACTTAGGACCACCGCTACAGTTCAATGTACATAGTCCTACTCCAGACAAACATGATCCTAATAAATTTAGTGTCATATTATACATTAAAAATCCTACAGAAAGAATGATTAAAATAAATCACATATGGATAGAGAAAAAATGCCAATTCGAATTTGATAAAATAGTTTATAGCAACGGTACATTTATTAGCGGAAATGGCCAAATAACTATCAACCCCACATCTCCGAAACATATAGACCTAATAAAACTCGAAACAGAACAAACCTTACAAAATGGTCTTAATTCCTTTAATAATATAATCGGTGGACAAGAAATTAAATTAGAATTTTTCATTTGTTCCTCAAAATTGAATAAATCAGATACTCCGCTTTTTATTATGGAACATACTTCCTCAAGTAATCCTCAAAAAACAATTAAAGCTTCTTTTTGGACCTATTTCTTATCCCCTCATTCTTCCTAAGTTTATCCTCTAGATCCCATATTATTCTTTTTTGTTTAATTATCTCATCCCTAAGCTCTCCTGCCTGTTTAAAATAGTGATAAACCTCATAAAGCAAATATAGATTGGTAGTTATAGAAAGAACTGTTGCTACTAAACTCATCTTTCTCTCCTCACTTACTTTTCTTCTGTGAAGAGCCTTTTTTATTAGCAGCAAACATTTCCCCACTATTAACTAAAGTGCCGCCACCAACGCTTTCCGTCGCAACACGTACATCACCACGAACAGTTGCATTTTCATAAATATTCGCAGTGCCATAAATTAATGCCTCTTCATAAACTTGTGCTTTGCCGTGAACTTGTGCATTCTGAGTAACGGTCGCATATCCATAAACGCACGCATCTTCATAAACCTGTGATGAACCCCAAATCTCTGCATTGTCATAGACATGGGCATTGCCATAAACCTTGGCATTACCACCAATAACTACGTTTCCATAAGCTTGTGCTTTATCATAAACTTGCGCATTAGAGTAAACTTGTGCATTATTAAAAACCATAGCCTCGCCCCCAACCCAACAATCACCTTCATGACTAAGATTTCCCTCTTTCGCTATCCAACCGCCTAAATCACCTTTCTTAATGGTTCCAAAGTCTTTTAAGGCGCGAATACGATGTAGAATATGCGTACAACCACCTTTCTCACCATTGTGTTTGTATTCTTTGATGTCACCAGTGAATTCGTATTTCTTAGTTGGATCAACTGCCACAATATTAGCTCTCAGTTCAATAATTTCCTGTTGAAGTTTTGCAATTTCTTCACCCCGTGATTGAACTTCTGTTTTTAATGTATCTACAATTCCATCCTTCCGTCTGAAGACTTCATCATATTCATCTATTTTTTGCTTCAGTTCTTTGATTATAAGATCGCTTTTTTCAATAGATTCATTACGTGTTCTAAGGGTATTGATATAATTTCCAATATCTCTATTACTTACATTAATAATCCTATTTTTCTCTTTAATTGCAGCATCAAGCTCCATAACTGCTCTATTCTGCTCTTTAATTGCAGCATCACGTTCCATAGTCGCTCTATTCTGCTCTTTAATTGCAGCATCACGTTCCATAGTCGCTCTATTCTGCTCTTTAATTGCAGCATCACGTTCATGAGTAAGCTCTACAGTTTCCTTTGAACATTCACTCTTTATCGTTTGAATTTCTTTTTTATGACTTTCAATGTTCTCTTTAAATGCCTTGGCTTGGTTGCGATAATCAAAAATAACTCGTACCAAGATTAAGATACCTAAAAAAAGCGGTATTGCTGCTATAGATAAAACGTCAGTAAAATTCATTTTGATCTCCTCAAAGTTGTAAATTATTACCCGCGTTATGAACGCTAGGTTCTTTTGTAAATTTTGACATTGGGGGTATTTGTTTTTCTTGCATTAATGACTGCAAGCGCTCGGGATAAAAAAAATCTTCTGGACGCAAATCTATCCCATGATCACGTGCGTAGGTTAATAATTGCGCTTGATAAATTGAAGGAAATAATCCATTAGCACCACCCTTCTCTTTAGAATAAGTGATACGATAAACAGCGCCTTTACATTTCTGCAAAATACGCGAAACGTTAACAGCCCCCCCTAAATATTTTATTATGGTATACGCAGGTTCTTTTTTCATAATAATAAAGTTTCGTATTTCATGAATTTTATCAAGATAAAAATTCAGTTTTTTTTTATTGATTTTTCATGTCGCATGAAAGAGCCTTGCTCTTATGGAATCGGATCAGTTAAAGGCATGGCTTAATGAGCAATTAGCTAAAAATGGACATGGTAGCAAAAAAATGCTAGCTAAACACTTAGGAATATTGCCATCTACTTTGTCCAACATACTAAATAATTCAGCAAAAAATAAACCAATAAAACCTAGATTAATAAGAGCGGACGAGCTAATAAAAATTATTGATTTTTTTGGTGAAATCCCACCTTTTTTAATAAAAGAATCTGAACAATTTATTCGTCTTTATTATCAAGCAAAACCTGAAGTTCAGAAAGCTGTTTTAACGATTCTTCAAAACTCTTGTTCTTTAGACAAAGAATAATAGCTGCCATCACTTTTTTATCTCCATAATTCCAAAGTTTTTCTAACATTGTGTTATCCATAATTAATTTTTACCTTTATAAAATTTCATATTTTATGAATTTTTATATTGACGACGTTCATTAAATATGAAATATACAGACACCATACCCCGAAAAAAAAAACCTATGTCAAGGCGTTTTTTTCAAAATGTATTTAAATATTTTGATATGGAGGCATTTGTGACAAAACCAGTGTTTATCAATTCTGATGAAATTCTCTTAGTCATCTGCGAAAATGAAGAACAAAATCTCGCTAAATCTGGTCCTTTATTAGAAGAAAAGGACATTATCAATTTTATCGACCAAACCGATAATGCTGT
>NZ_JBHIRD010000043.1:0-5022 GCF_042196905.1 Bartonella sp. AA89HNZF | reverse complement strand
GTTGCAAATAACTGAGAGCCATTTACAACTTCTGTCGATTCTGCTGAAAGTACTCCTGCCTTAACACCTGAAAGGGTCCGGTCTTCTTTCTTACTGTTGGCAATATTGAGTTCTGTACCCTCTGCTTCTTTACCAATAGTGATAAGATTGGTTGCTTGATCTTTCTTAACAAGGCTATCACCTTTCACATTGGTAATCTCATTTTTAATCTCATTGGTAATTTCTTTATGAAGATCTGTGAAAGAACTACCTACTCCAGCAAACGCAGATGCTACATCGTGATATTCTTTATCTTCTGTTGTACCATCTTCTTTAAAGCCTTTAACCGTGAATGTAGGAGCGGTCCATTGACCTTCTTCATATTTAGCGCCACCACCTAAATAAGTTGCAACACTCTTATTGGTCGCAAAAAGCTGGTTACCCGTCACTGCATCCGTCGAGCCAGATTTAATGTCCCCATCTAATAGAGATGTAAGCTTGCTATTTGTCTTTGCTTCACCTGATCCATGCGTCGCTACAAACGCGCCTTTAACTTTATCCCACAACAAGGCGTCACCTTGAGCAGTGGTAATCTCATTATTAATTTCTTTGCTAATCTCATTTCTAATATTTGTGAAAGAAGTACCAACTCCAGCCAAAGCATCCGCCACATTGCCATAGTCTATCTCTTCAGATTTACCATCATCCTTAACTGTCTTAACCTTAAAACTTGGAGCTTTCCATTGTCCTTGCTCATCATAGCCAGCGCCACCACCAAAATACGTCGCAAATGTCTGATTCATTGAATAAAGCTGATTGCCAGTGATCGCTTCTGTCGAACCTTTAGAAATTTCTCCATCTAATAGAAACTTTAATTTGCTGTTTTCTTGTTCCGCTATAACTTGACCATCTTTCTCTTTGTTCTTTACATGACGTGCTACAAAGGCATTGGCTTCATCATTCCATAACAAAGCATCACCTTTAACTTGCTGAGCAATATTCGTTATGTTTTTAGTAAGTTCGCTAAACTTATTTGTTACATTATCATTGACATTCTTGATATTGCTATCAAGCTGGCTTTTGTTAACAGCGTCATTATTGTTCTTTGCTTCACCAACACCTGAAATTATCCGATCCGCACCAGTCTTGTTAGCTATGTTGATTTCACTGCCTTCTACTGCAGCTCCAATAGTGAGACGACTCGTTGTCTTATCTTGCTGAACAAAGCTCTCGCTTTCCACTTTGGTAATTACATTATTAACCTGTTCAGTCAATTTATTCTGAACATTCGTGATAGAACTTCCAACTCCTGCAAGTGCATCCGCTACATTCGTATATTTCTTGTCAAAAGAAGTACCATCCTCACTAAACTGCTTGATCTTGAAATCTGGATCTCTCCATATGTTCTCTTCATCGTAACCAGCACCACCACCAAAATAGGATGCAAGTGTGTTACCCATTGCATAAAGTTGACTACCATTGACAGCATCCGTTGATTTAACGCTGATCTCACCACTATCTAGAAACGTAATTTTACTGTTTTCCTGTCTCCTTACAGCTCTGCCTTTTTCTTCTTGCTTCTTCTCATGACGCGCTACAAAGGCATTGGCTTCATCATTCCATAACAAAGAATCCTGTGCTATCCCTTCAGAAACTTCTTTAATCCGTGCATTCACATGCTTGATATTTGTATCAAGACCGGCAAAAGCACTCCCAACATCATTAAAAGAGCCCTCTGTTATATTACCCTTTGTATCAATCTTGGATAAGTTATAAGTTGGTCCCGTCATGGCAGAACCAGCAACTCCTGCACCTCCACCAAAATATTTTGATGTATTCGCCATAGCCGTTTCCAAATTTTTCGCTGTGGACGAAAGACTCTCATTGATTTTGCTTAACTGTGAAAAATTAACTGCATCGTTCGCTCCAGTGCCATCAGACACTGATGTAATCTTTTTACCCCCAGCATCAATACCACCCCCAGACATGCTAGGACCGTCCTTAATCACAAAGCCATCATCACTCATCGTACTATTGCCTGTAATGACGCTTGTAAGTTTGAGAGTATCACTCAAAGTAAATTCAATTTTATGCTTACTTTCTGCAGTATTTTCTGCAATTTTTAAGTTATCTTTTCCTACTTCACTATTTTTCACTGAAAAATCTATTGTACTGCCTGGATTTACGTCTGTAGGATCGGTATCGTTAGCAGAGAGTTTCCAAACTCCTGATGCCAAATCTCGCAACGCTTTTAACTGTGCAACATTCACTGCATCAGTATCTTCACTACCCGCAGCCACACCGGTAATTTGTCGTGTTAGCTTACCATTACCCCCGCCACCTGCATCTCCTACACTAAAAGCTCCTGTTGTGCTTTTCCATGCTATACCGGTTTTTGTTGTCTCTTTACCTGTTGTAGGATCATAACCAGCAACATTCTTGTTTCTATCAGAGATAGATCCTCCACCTACAGCAACACCATCATTAACAAGCGCCTTTGAATTTACACCAATGGCAACCGAATTTTCCGTTACAGCATACGCTTGCGTACCTATAGCAATCGCATTTTCAGCATACGCGATTACTTTTCCGATAGGATTATCTGCGTTTTTTTCAAAGTGCCTGCCCCCTATTGCAATAGCACCTGCCCCCAAAGCTTCAGCATCTGTACCTAAAGCAACACTATTTGTACCTAATGCAGTTGCAAGCCCTCCAATAGCAACTGAAGATTTCCCCGACGCCTCTGATCCCACACCCATAGCAATACTTGCTATACCACCTGCAAGTGCGGAAACACCAAAGGCTTGCGCTCCTCCAGCCTTTGCTGTCGCACCTGAACCAAAAACGGTTGAATAATTACCCGTCGCTGCAGACCCACACCCTGTTGCAAAAGAATAAGCACCATAAGCCTCAGGCAATGCATTAGTAAAACCACCAGTACTTCCCCCTATATAACCACCCAAAACTTTACCATTAGTGCTACCCGTGTATCCATCACCAGTCCAAATCACCTGTTCAGTGGTCGTACCATAAGGATGACGACCATTAAACGCTTGATCAGTAATAAATCTATTATATTGTTGCTCTGCGGTTATTCGTCGATTATCAGCAATTCCTTGTTGTTGTTTGCCGCCACGACCAACAACGTTGTCTGCACCACAGAAGTCATCATCACCAGAAAAAACAACACTCCCATGACTACCATGCGGATACATAACATTAACACTATTTGTGCTTCTAATTATCTCTCCTGTTATTGAGAGATTCGCCGCAAAAACAGGAGAAACACTCGATAAAAGTGTGGCCATTACCGTACTAAGAGAGATAACTTTAATTAAATTTGGTGTGGAATATTTTTTTTTCATAACAAACTCTCCAATGAAAAAAACTTAAAAACACCTTCAAAACATAAAAAAGACACATTTTAGCATTATTGATCTCTTTGGAATTTAGAGTAGAGGATCATTGCTTAGAGTGTGAACATTTTGAGTCTTTTGTTTTGTTTGTGCTCTCTGTGTTGGGACCTAAATGCTTGTCTTTTTGATTATGTTTTTTGACATAAAGATAACACATTTAGAGTCTAAGGGTTTTAGTGTGTTGTTTTTTCCTAACTAAAAAGAGGCTTTGTATATTTAATATTACTTTTTACTTGGTAGTGGTTACTATAAAATCCTTTAAACTAGGTTTAGTGTGTGTTTTCCTAATTATAGATTTTATTTTTATTAGAAAGCATTGTTTTGTTAATAATAAGTAAAGTAAAGAGAAATTGTAATATTTACAGAATATAGTTTTCCTTGGATAATTGAATTTTTAGTTAGACTTTTTCTTTTTAATATATCGTGTAATGATATAGGCGTGGTCTTGTGATGCACCTCTTATCTCTACCACTGCTTATCCCCTTTTGAAAGTTATTTCATCAAAATGAGTCTTACCAATATACATTTTCGTACCATTATAGACTGTTCAAGAAAATGGCAATATAAAAATATAACTTTTTAGCAATATGGATTCTACTGTGATCTTTTTTCAACAAAATATAGAAAAACCTTCTATAAAACCTCAAAATTTATAGTGTCATCAAATATTATGCTTATCTCTAGATAAATACTGTGCATCTGTAAAAAAATATCCACCCTCATTTTAATAAAATAAGAATAAATGTCGTTAAAAGAATCCCTTGCTATCATCAACGCAGCTTTAATCTTAAGCCAACACCTCTTCTCTAATCTCCGCAGAACTTGTTGCGGATATATTAGAGCAAATGAAGCCATCCTCTGATATATAACCTAGTACCAAGAGCAAATGCGGATTGTCCACGCCATGCGCCGCCATCAAATGAAACAATTAACTTTCCTAGTGTATCGTTATAACGCAAACCTGCCACTGCCAAACCAACAGTCGCTGCTTGTCTTGCCTCTTTCCGAACATCTTCAATGGCATAACTAAACATTTCAAATTTCATATCGGTGGAGGATTACGATTCGTTAACACCATTATTCATCGCATTATCCTTGGATTCAGAAAAGTATTTATCTACATTTTTTTTGCATCATCAAAAACTGTCTTATCCGCTGCTTACTGTCATGTAACAACCAACTACCCCCCTCCACGAATTCTGTCAAATTTGCGTAAAACACACCACTCTTCATACATTTTCTCTTTTTTTATTTTCAATATTAATGCTGACTTTGTTATTTGTGAGAGCCGTTCTTTTAATCGTGTAACTCTTTTCACCCCTGTCTCGTATAGACAGGAGCGTTTTTGAAAATAATCGTAGTGAATTTTATTAATTTAGAGTTAAGCTTAATCCTACACCAACACCCCAGTGCCCTCCGGCATTTGTCACAGATAGACTAGAGCGGATATTTCCATCTTCAGATGTATAACCAGCACCAAGAGCAAATGCGGACTGATTGAGCCATATACCACTACCAAATGCAACACTTAACTTTCCTGGTGCATCATTGTAACGTAAGTTGGACACCGCTAGGCCAATAGCAGCAGCTTGTCTTGCTTCTTTCCGAACATCCTGAATAGCATAAT
>NZ_JBHIRD010000042.1:0-5429 GCF_042196905.1 Bartonella sp. AA89HNZF | reverse complement strand
GCACAATCATTTGATCGGCTAAAGAGTGAGAAGATTCTGAAACAGCAGTTTGTTGTTTTTCATCAGAAAGAGGATGAAGACCTGATGGAGGTAACGTTACAAGATTCTGATTTTCTTGAGAGGAAGATACCGAAACACTGGAAACATTCTGTGCCCCTCTTAAATGACGTGGAGGACGTTGTTTGGGCATCTCTTTTTTAGTAGGTGGACGAGAACTGGTATTTTTCCCTCCAGAAGAGGGAGATTGATCAGACTGCGTACCACTCCTTGCAGATAATGAAAGAGGAGTCTTCGCTTTCTTATTCACACACTGTGCTTCAGTATTCGAACGTCCCATATCTTCAGAAGCTCTAGATAAATACCAAATTGTAGAATGACCACTAGAATCAGCACATCTTTCTCTCTTCAGCAAGCGATACTGATAGGTTCCACCATCAACAGCTGTAATGTCCGTCCCCGAAAGGTCTGCCAGCGTAAAATTAGCTCCTCCCTCTTGGCTTTTATCGGTAATTAAATTGACTCCGCTAACTAAACCATTCCTTTGTAGGAGAGAATCTGTAATTTCCCGACCAGAATCTGTAACACTTACTTTGTGGTTACCGGCACCATTATCGATCAACAAATAATCGCTATTATAATCTCCCATAGCATTTATATTAAAACGAAAATGTAAATCCCCTGAAAGTTTTTCAACATGAAGCGAAATATGTCTTGGATCATACGGAATAGAAGTAAAAGTAACAGTCCCTCCATTACCACCTAAATCTTTAATTTTAATCTGAGGTTTATGCTGGGTATCTCGTTCACCAATCTCAAATATTGTTTCTTCAACTCTGTCCTTTATAGGAATTTTTTTCTTAGTTGTATGATTTGTCCTATCACCAGCGAATAAATAAAGTTCTCCGTGATCATTGATCCTTACTTCTCCAAGGACATCTTGTATATCAACATGGAACCACGATTTGGCAGAATCTGTAATTGTTAAACTATTCACAAACCCTCTAGGATATACAACTTGAATAGCTTGATCCTTCAAAGTAGTTTTCAGAGATTCTCCTAACGCTAAAACGTGCTGTCTCCCATTCCCAGAAACCTCAGCATACATTGATTTCCCTCCCTCTTTTCTTTGTCCTGCATAAAGATTTTGTTCTCCATTATCTCCCACTTTCGTATACCAAGTCTCTGCCCCATCATACACATTCTGCTGCCCTATTGCTCCATCTCCACTAGTAACTGTGGAATTATATGCACTACTTCGTCTAACCACGCTTGTAAGATCAATATATGGCTCTTCATGAATAAACTGCTGCCCTCCCAAAATTTTGGCGTTCATTGCAATTCCTGCTCGTGTAACTATTTGCATCCCTCCTTTTTTAATAGTGGAACCTACAGAAGTTTCTCCATTTTCAACAAGCTCTACATCACCATATTCAATCGTCATATTATTTTTGAAAAAACTAGCAATCTGTTCTAATTTTTTTCCTTCCTCTTCTCTATTTCCCACATCTGTTGCTCTTGTTAGCACTCTATTCCTACTCTCAACTACACTTGCAGATTGCAAAAGACAACTACTGATCATCAATACTGAAAAACTTAATTTGTATTTATACCGCATTATCCACACTCCACTCTCAATTATTTAGAAAAATACCCCGCGGCTACATAGGTAGTTTGTTTTAGATTGTATCATAATGTGTTTTATTTATGTCTAAATGCAATTTTTTAGTGTATTTTTTTAATTTAAACAACTTTAAGTTGTTTGTCTATAAACCACTAAAAAACTCTAACTTAAGGCAGAAAAATTGAATAAAATTCAAAATGTTTACTTAAATTCAAGGAATAATTTGCATATCTGGAATTATAGATGAAAAAAATGCTTGTGCCCTTTAATGGCACCCCCCTTCACGTAAAACAAAACGCCATTGGGTTGTACATTCACGCACTTGTTTTAAAGAGACATCTCTCAATGCACTCAAGCCCATTTCGTAACGTCATCCATGAATGATATACCGGTAAAGCCATTGACCCCCCTATTTTTACGCTTATGAAGAAGCGGGCCGATATCATCATACACTTTGCCATCCCAATGTTGTGACAGCCCTTGACACTAGAGACGATTCATCAGAGACATTTTTACTTCTTTTTTGTATAGTTTTTATACACACCTTCATCCCGCTTGCGATGTGCCAAGCGAATAATTTTGATTGATTCAACATAAACAGATTTGGAATGAGAGAATCCTATGATTTTCGCGACTCTTATTCAACACGCATAGAAATGAATTATTATTATAAATTCAGTATGTTGCCTTTAAAAGAGAGAGTATAAAGACATTCCTACTATTTGAGAAAGTCCCTACACTCTCGAGAAGACATAGCCGAACGTTATCTGTTTAAGTTTGCAAAACAATTACATTTGTAAAGTTAATCAGCCATGCACACATATTTAGAAACTATAGCGTAATCCTAAAATACCTTGAAGAGCATTCTTAATCTTATGTCCTTTTAGATAATGTGCTTCCGCATAAAGTGTTAGTTTATCATTGACCGAACCGTTTAAACCTATTCCCAATTTACCCGCACTGCCTGATAAATCTGTAATAAATTTATACTGGTTATTAATTGTCGTATAATTATTATTTATATTCTCACGCAACCAAGCAGCCATAATGTAAGCTGTTAATGACGTTTCTGAATTCACAAAAAATTCATGTCCTGCAGTCAATCCAACTTCACTGCGGAATGAAGTTAATGGGCTTAGATCACCCATCATTCCATTTGAAAGTTTTATTCTTTTACCTTCAACCTGCAAACCTGTTAGCTTGATATAAGGCTGCATCCAAGTATTCTGTGCCGGTTCAAAATAACAACCGATCTCAAATGATCCACCTATTGCCCACTGATTGTAATGACTTTGAATGGCTAAACCATTCGTTGATATGGCTTTCAAATTATCTCGGTAATAATTATATTTCAAAACACCATCCATATACCATCCACGATGATCAAAATAAGTTGCGTAAGTTCCAATACTATAAGAGCTCAAATTGCTGTCACCACCTCGTGCATGAGAAATACGTGCTTGATCATAACTCCCAAAACCACCAACATACAACTCTCCATGCCCTAATTCACTCAACTGATCAGCACCAAAGACTAAACCTGTCTGCCCAAGTTTAAAGTGTGTATGGCCTGTCGCAACACGTTCTCTGCTCTTAATCCCATAAGTCCATAGTTCGATATCTTTCTTATTTCTGTCCCAAATTTTTCTACCATTCCGTATAATTTGCAACTCATTATTAAAAATAAGCCCAGGAACTACGGACAACGTTAACACTGCATCTGTAGAGGGGGTTGTTGATGTTTCTCCAGGAAAAAAAGGATTTGTCGGATCTGGCATAGAAGGTTCTGGTCCACTGAGGCGGTCTGCCGATAAAAACCAAACTTTTCCATTTTCATCCTTTCTTTCTTTCAAATCATACATATAAGTTCCACCATCAATGGCGTTAATTTTTTCACCCTTAAGATCTGTCAGCGTAAAATGCGCTCCACCACTTTGATCCGTAATTAAATCACGCTTATTTGAAAAAGGATCCGTGATTTCAACGCCAGAATCAGCAACACTTATTGTATGTTTCCCAGCGCCTTTCTCAACCAAGAGATAATCACCACGGTTATGGGCAATCGTAGTATTGAACGCGAAATGTAAATTTCCTGAAAGATTATTCACATGAAGCTGAGAATAATATGGATCAGAACCTGTAAACGAAAAAATAATACTCCCTTCACCACTTAATTTTTGTATCAAAGAACTTTTTCCATCAAACTCATCAGTAATAGAGTATAGTTTTGTATCTTTTCCATTTAAAATAATATCTTCTACTGTGGTGCGTTGTTGATCATTCCCAGCATAAAGATGGATCTGCCCAGAATGGTTTACCTGTGTCTTGCCTTCTAATGTTGCTCCAGCATGCACCCATGATTTTGTTTGATCATTCATTGTTAGATTTTTTACAGATCCGTCAGTATCTATTTCCTGAATAGCATTCTCATTTAAAGTGACTCCAATGGACTGACCACCTTTTAAAATACGTTGTTTACCACCACCAAAAACTTCTGTGTCAAATGCAAAACCACCATTTTTTGCACTTTGAGACTTTTGTCCAACCTCTTGGACACCCCCTCGCATAACTTTTGTATTCCAAACTTTTCCGCCATCATATACTTTTTGTTGGCCTAGTGTTTCATCTTGACCATAAATGATAGTGTGAGAAGCACTACTGCCTTTAATCTCTCCTCCAATATCCCCCTCGCCGAAAATAAGCTGCTCACCGCCATAAATTTTAGTCCCCTCTACTTTCCCTCCATTTCCAACACTTTGGTGCCCGCCTTCTTTAACAACAGCATTTTTCGAAAAACCTTGTTTTCCTTTTAAAGCCTGAACATTTTCAATTCCACCATGTTCAATTTTACTATTCTCACTGAGTCCTCCTGCATACACATAAAGCTCTGCACCATTCCTTACAGTGTTATTAATGGATCGCCCTGGACTATCAATCTCACCATCATTTGAAATGTATGCTTTACCTTCATTATCAAGGATATAATTTTCTAATATTGCCCCATCTTTAATGGAAATAAGTTCAGGCTTTTTAAGAAACGCAGTATTTTGTTCTTGTGCATTATATCCAGCATTGTCACGATGACTGCTGTCAAGCTCCTGTTGACTCGCAAACACTCTAGCACCCTTATCCATGATAAAATCGCTAGACTTTTTCAAAAAGTCTAATTCATTGCGCGTTCTTATCATGACATCATGAGAGGCTCCAAGTATGCATCTGCCTGTTTTCATATCCTCATTGTATTGATCGTGAAATACCTTATCATTTTCATAACTTGAAGATTGACAAAAAAATGCTGCTCTTCCCTCATTTACAGCAGCAGCTTGCACAAAACAGCTGCTCAACATGAGTATCCAACAATGTCGTTTCCATTTATATTGTAGAGCCATATCCTCCCCCCTTCACGCCTGCATAGACACTGAACGTAATTAGCTCTACAAAACATATTTTCAACCTTAGATTGCAACAATCCTTCTTAAAAATCCTCCTTATTTCATAAAAAACCGTTCTTTACAGTTTTTTTAATACTTTTTTGATCAAGAATATAAGGGCGTTTTTATAGTGCTTCTTTAGCATTTCCTCAGAATTTTCTTATCAAAAAAAGTAATGCATAATCAAGTATATAAGGGTATACAGTTTATCATGAACAACGAAGCTGCGTGCTCTGAAAAATTGTTCTCTGATGCTGCATTAAAAACTTAAAAAAACTAATCATACATTTAAAGATAACTAAAAAATAACCATATCGTTAGAAACTATAGCGTACACCTAAAATACCCTGAAAGGACTGTTTTGTTTTATGTCCTTT
>NZ_JBHIRD010000041.1:0-5497 GCF_042196905.1 Bartonella sp. AA89HNZF | reverse complement strand
TGCTTTATTATAGGAAGGAATTGTGACATGGGGAGCAGTAGACCAGCAACGACAGAACAGAAGCAGGTGCAGACAAGCGCCCCTCCTACTTGGATGCAGAATGTCTTTAAGCGTGGGGGTGCAGATGCGTATAACATGTATGACACAGGGATGGGTGGTAATGTGTATGGGGGACCTCGTGTAGCGCCGTTAAGTGATCAAACGCGCTATGGAATTGGTGGTCTTGGAAGTATTCCTCATCATTATCAAAATCGCTCTTTGATGAATACAATCTATAATCCAACGTCGGCAGCCATGAATCTTCGACATATGGCCTCTGGTGGTATGATGGGAGAAAATTCGTATTTCAAACAAGCACTTCAAGAAGCATTAGATGATTCAGACACTCAAATTAACAGATATTTCTCAGGGATTGGTCGTTATGCAACTCCTGATCACAGAGAGGAAGTGCGGAAAGGAAGAGATTCTATATACGCTCGTGCTATGTTAGAGCAATATAATCGTGATGCGGACCGCATGATGCAAGCCAATGCCATGATAGACCAAGCCAATCAAAATCAGTTGGGAGCCTCAAATAACTTCTTACAGGGTTATGGGAATGCCTATTCCAATGCCATACAAGGGGGAGGTGTGCTTGATGCCCACAATCAACGCCTTGTTGATGCCAATAGAGAACGTTGGCTGGAACAAGACAATAGCGGCTGGAATAGGTTGAATATGCTTATGAACGCCGGTCATGGCTTTGCAAGAAATTACGGCACGACGATGAATAATATGTCAGAATCTAAGATGCATGGTAACGACCCTTGGCAGAATGCTATGATGGTGCTTTTTGGATTAAAGAAGGCTGCGGAAAAGGCAGCAAATGCTGCCGTTTAGTTTGAATAATCTTAGAAAAAATAAATAGTTAAAGGGAAAGTAATGGTTTTTATAGATTTTGACCCGAGAGATAGACGTTTCATATCCAAACTAGAAAAAGATCTACACGAACGCAGACTAGAAAAAGATCTACTACAATCAATAGCGAATCAACGAAAGGACAAACATAAATTACCAGTTTTTCTTAATGCGATTTCTATGAATGATCCATATAAGATAGGCTCTTTTTCTCCTTCTCCAATAGGTTCTATTCGTCCTTCTGAGATAGATAATGAGGGGAATAAACCCTCTCCGATTCCACAATCAGAAACTCCTCCTCAGTTAGAGACTTCTCCACCTATTTCAACAAAACCAGTTCCATTGCAAGAACAGCCTCCTGAACCAAATCTTAGTTTTTGGGATAAATTTTCTCGTTTTTCACAGTCTGATGTTAGTAAAAATATTGATGATTTTCTTATGGGTGCGATAACGGCTAGTCCAAATTCATCTGGATGGCAACTTTTTGCCAAGGGGCTGAAGAACTTGCATGAAGGAGATAAACAAAGAGGGCAGGTTAACCAGACTGTCGAGTATCTAAAGTCTAAAGGCTATAGTGAAGAAGAAGCGCGGTTCATAGCTGGAAATAGAGATGCGTTGAATGCTTTTCTATTACAAAAAGTGAACGGTGGAAATAGGAATTCCCAATTTACCAATGACGGTAGGATGCTTGTGGAAGATCCGAATGCACCAGGTGGATATAGATATATTATGGTTGAAGGTGGTAAATCGTATGAGGAAGCTGAACGTGCAAAAGCTCTATATGCAAATAATATAGTACGGAAAAGTATTTTATTGAAAGATCTCACATATCTTGATGAGTACCTTAAGGAAAAAGGTGGGTATGCAACAGGTCTGATTGCTTGGATTAAAAGCATTGTTCCTGGATTGAAAGAAAATGGTGCAGATAAAGTCGTGAAATCAATTAAGGAACGTATAGCAAGTGATCGTATAGACGAACTGAAGCAATTATCAAGGACAGGAGCGGTAGGACTTGGAAATGTCAGTGATAAAGATCTTGACATGCTAAAGCATTCTTTAGGTGAACTAAGCATTGATATGAATGTAGAATTATTTACGCGGAATCTGAATCAAATAAGAGATGTTATTTCAAGACTATCGCCTGAAGCAAAAGCCTATTTACTAGGTGAAGATGCTAGTCGCTCCTCTGCTAATCAGTCATCACAAGGAGGCAGTGCAAATTTGCCAACTATAAGTAGCAGAGAAGATATTAAAAACCTTGCTATTGGAGATCAAGCAACCGTTCAGGATGGTAACGATTTCTATGAAATTATTAGGTATAGATAAATGATACATCATAATAATACTCATCAAGATTTTCCAGATTTTGGTCCTGGAATAAGAGTTATACGCCGTATCCCTAAAGAGGAATACGAAACATCGGTAGAGGAACCATTCCCAGATTTTGGTCCTGGAATAAGAGTTATACGTCGTATTCCTAAAGATGAATACGAAACATCACCCCAACATCCCGAAATCACGCAAAGTGAAGCTTTTTGGAACTCTTTAAAGCATGGATTGAGTTTTAATTTAGATGATGAGATTGCTGGGATTACAGCGGCAGGACGTGATTCTGATGATCAGTGGGCAATAAGTGCTTTTTTGAATGGGCTTTACAACTATTGGACTGGAGATAAGAAAACCATAGAAAAATATGAGAAAGAAGCCAATAGAATACGTGATTATTATCGTAGGATGAGTGATCAACATTATTGGACTTCTTTTGCTGGAAATGCTTTAGGGGCGGCAATCCCTTCACTTGCGACTTTAGGGGGAGGACTGTTAGCCTCAGGAGCACGCCTTGTAGCGCCTACACTTGCAAGGAATGTGGCGGGGTCAAAATTAGGTCAAGCCTTTTTGAAAGCAGGTCAGTTACCCCCAAGTCGATTTGCAAGTCCATTTTTAGGCATCACGAACAAAACAACATTACCTCATTTGCTTAAAGTAGGTGCAGCATCTGGTGCATTACATGGCGCAGGAGAAGGCGAAGGACTTTTAAATACACTTCAAACCACGGCATCTGGTGGAACTTTAGGAATGGGCGGGGCATTGGCTGGAAATCTTGTAGGCAGTATGCTTGGTTCTACTTTTGGTGGAATACGAAGACTTTTTTCTCCTTCTCATACGAAAGAAGGTGTTTCAAAAGATACGTTAAGAGCAATCAGTAAACATTTAGGCAATGAAGCTTCTGAAGAGCTAGGAGAATCTTTTAAAAAAGCAGTTCCTACCGATTACGTAGCTGATCATAGTCCTTTTTTACAAGATCTTGTTTTTGATATCGCGAAAAGAAACCAAGGGGCTTATCTTGATTTAACCAAGAGAGCTAAACAGAGAGCGCTGGGAGGAGGGGAGCGTATTCATCAGGCGGCTGATAAATACTTTGTTCCTCGTCAAAATGTCACAGGTTTAAAAAATGATCTTATAGCGATTAGGAAAGCAGAACCACATACTCTTTACGAAATAGCCAAAAAAATACCAATAGGAGAACAGCATTATGGCGCTCTTAATGAATTAATGAAGCGTCCATATTTCAAACAGGCTTATAAAGAAGGGCTACAGGAATTCACGAGTAAGGTCAAAGAAGTTGCTCCATTTTCTTCTGAAAAATTTAATCTCCTTAAAGAAAAGCCCAACATGGGTGTTCTCCATGAAACGAAGGTTAAACTTGGTCTTATGAGAGATGCAGCCGAGAAGGTAGGAGATAACAGTAAAGTTCATACCTTAGTTGGCATTCAGAAAAAGTTATTAGAGCTTATGGATGATATATCGCCTAAATATAAGAAGGCACGATCATTGTATCATCAATATAGTTCACGTTTAGATGCCATGGATGAAGGTTCCAAAATCCTTAGCAAGTCGGTTAATAAGGATGAGTTCAGTAAAATCTTTGATGAATTACCAAAGGCACAACAAGAATACTTTAAAAAGGGCTCAAGGGCAGAACTTTTACAAGGTATGGGGCAAACAAAAGATGAAGTATCCAAGGCAAAGGAGATTTTTGGTACGAATGATCTGTATAAACGATTTGCAAAGATTTATGGAGCCGATAAAGCTTCTGCGGTCAAGAAGGTTATCGAAAAAGAAGCCGATTATGCAGATTTTTATAATAGAATACCAGGTCGTGTAGCGGATGAAAAGATATCTTTTAGGCATAACGTCAGTATGCCAACGGGTAAACATGATGCAGCTGTACAATTAGCAAAAGCTGCTGGGAAGGCTGCTTGGATTCCTTTCAAAGAGGCGGCGTTTAGAGAGCGTCAACGGATTGAAAAGGATGTTGTCAAATTGTTAACAGGGGGAACACAGATTAAGAATGCTCAAATTGTCGATCTGATTCAACGTATGGTAAATGCGCATCATAAGGGATATGCGACGAAAGAGTGGGTGAAAAAGCGTTTTTCTGATTTGTTTAGATTAAGTGGAAACGAGGTTGTGAGGATGTTTAACCGATGACCCGTTATAGTCCTTCTGTAGAGCAAGCGATACGGCAAGCAGCAGCGCGTTATGGTTTGCCAGAGAGTTATTTGTACCGTGTTGCGCAAGTTGAAAGTGGAGGCAATCCGAATGCAAGGAATCCCCGTTCTTCTGCGGGTGGGTTGTACCAATTTATAGACAGCACAGCCAAGCAATATGGTTTGCAAGACCGTTTTGACCCCATGCAAGCGGCAGATGCCATGGGGCGGTTGACGCTTGATAATCGCAATCATTTAAGCCGCCTTTTGGGAAGAGCGCCTAGTGAAGCGGAGTTGTATTTAGCCCATCAACAAGGAGCAGGAGGAGCCGCGCGGCTTCTTCAAAATCCCCATGCCAATGCGGCGCAAATTGTTGGGAGCAATGCGGTTGGCTTGAATGGTGGAAACAACGCTATGCGTGCAAGTGATTTTGTCAACCGTGTATTACAGATGTATGGTGGGCAGCCTCATAGAGCAAGTCCTACAGCGCATGGTGGCATTAGAAATAGAGACAACTTGTTAGAGGTTTTAAGGGCATTATTAGCATCACAAGAAGAGGCTTCGGAAGAAGAAGAGAGTGATGATGATAATCCTTTGATGATGCCATTCATGCGGGCGTTTTACGGACCGTTTTACAGAAGCTAGGATTCACGAGAAATGTCAACGATTTATGATTGGTCGCTTAGAGCGTCGGATAATACTTGCGTGGATAATTTGATTGATTGGTCCGAAGGACAGCATCCTAGCAGTGTGAACACAAGCGCCCGTGTGATGATGCAGCGCGTAAAGGAATACTTGTCAGACACGGGTGGAGAGCTTGAAGGCATTGTTACAAATGATCCTGTCCAACAAACGAGTGTGATAAGACTTGCAAGCACTTCACAGTTTTTAGAGTATAAGAATGGTATCGTTTTGCGCTTTATGGCTATGGGTAAGAATGTTGGAGCGACCACGATTGTCTTAAATGCTTTAGAGGGCAAGCCGGTTTATAAAGCAACGGAAACGGGTTTATCGCTTTTATCAGGGGGGGAAATCCAACAAGGGTGCATTTATACATTGTTTTATAATGGAGATCATTGGCATCTTGTTAATCCTACCCCACTCCCTTT
>NZ_JBHIRD010000040.1:0-5579 GCF_042196905.1 Bartonella sp. AA89HNZF | reverse complement strand
AAAGGGAGTGGGGTAGGATTAACAAGATGCCAATGATCTCCATTATAAAACAATGTATAAATGCACCCTTGTTGGATCTCCCCTCCTGATAAAAGCGATAAACCCGTTTCTGTTGCTTTATAAACCGGCTTGCCATCTAAAGCATTTAAGACAATCGTGGTCGCTCCAACATTCTTACCCGTCGCCATAAAGCGCAAAACGATGCCATTCTTATACTCTAAAAACTGTGAAGTGCTTGCAAGTCTTATCACACTCGTTTGTTGGACATGATCACTTGTAACAATGCCTTCAAGCTCTCCACCCGTGTCTGATAAGTATTCCTTTACGCGCTGCATCATCACACGAGCGCTTGTGTTCACACTGCTAGGATGCTGTCCTTCGGACCAATCAATCAAATTATCCACGCGCGTATTATCCGACGCTCTAAGCGACCAATCATAAATCGTTGACATTTCTCGTGAATCCTAGCTTCTGTAAAATGGTCCGTAAAATGCCCGCATGAATTGCGTCATCAAAGGATTATCATCATCACTCTCTTCTTCTTCCGAAGCCTCTTCTTGTGATGCTAATAATGCCCTTAAAACCTCTAACAAGTTGTCTCTATTTCTAATGCCACCATGCGCTGTAGGACTTGCTCTATGAGGCTGCCCACCATACATCTGTAATACACGGTTGACAAAATCACTTGCACGCATAGCGTTGTTTCCACCATTCAAGCCAACCGCATTGCTCCCAACAATTTGCGCCGCATTGGCATGGGGATTTTGAAGAAGCCGCGCGGCTCCTCCTGCTCCTTGTTGATGGGCTAAATACAACTCCGCTTCACTAGGCGCTCTTCCCAAAAGGCGGCTTAAATGATTGCGATTATCAAGCGTCAACCGCCCCATGGCATCTGCCGCTTGCATGGGGTCAAAACGGTCTTGCAAACCATATTGCTTGGCGGTGCTGTCTATAAATTGATACAACCCACCCGCAGAAGAACGGGGATTCCTTGCATTCGGATTGCCTCCACTTTCCACTTGCGCAACACGGTATAAATAGCTTTCTGGTAAGCCATATCGCGCTGCTGCTTGACGGATCGCTTGATCGACTGAAGGACTAGAACGGGTCATTAACCCTTACTCCTTAAAAATCTTCCCGCTTCTCCTAACGCTGCCGAAGAAATGAAATGCCAAAAATGGTCACTACCAATTCCTGCTTTATGTAATTGTATAAATCTTTGTAACATTTGAGCAACTTCCTTCTGGTTCATACCTTTAACGCCAAAAGTTGCTAATTTCGCTATATCACGTTCAAGTATTTGCCTTTCTTTTTGTGGCAATTTTCTAATCGTATCAGATAAAATATTTTGTATAATTTTTGCCCCTGCATGTGCTGCACTAGTTTTTCCATACGGTATATTAACACCTGTTAAATAATTATGTTCAGGCGTTCCTTGAAACGGTTTCAGTGCTCTTTTCGCCGCATCTTCATAGAACCTTTCACCCTCTACAGCTTTTCTAAACGCATGAATGTTTTTAGAGCTTAAAGATCTGCTTAGATTATCTGACATGCTACCCGTTTGTAAAATATTTGAAAGGCTATTAATAGGACGCGAACCTTTTAATAGATCATCAATATAGTCTCTCATCCCTACATGATAAGTATTGAGACCACTAGGCATTGCTCCTTTACGAAGACCTTCTGCAATCCCCTCTCCAGATACATCTCTTTCTGCAATTTTTTTGCCTTGGCTTATAGCTTCTGCAAAGCCTTTGTATTTTGCTGCGCTACCCCGAGCTGCTTTATAAGTAGGGGAAATTTTATCCGTTATTTTTACCAAATTGTTCTTCAAAATTTGATATGTAGAAGCCCCTTCTTCATCACCAAGCTTTCGATTCATTCTGATTAAAACATCAAGGGATTTCTTGCTTCGATCTAGTAACTCCATTGTAGGTTTATAATTGATATGGCTAAACTCTTTTGCATAGAATCGTTGAGGTATTGCTGTGCGGGGGTCTCTTTCTAACTTTTTGACAGCGTGCTTAAGAGCGTCTTGAAATCCTTCTTGTTTAAAAAGCCTATTAAGAGCTGGATAATATCTTTTTTCTATTGGAGTACGATAGGCTTGTGCATAGAGAGAACCATGTGCTTCTTCCCCTTGCTCTTTAAGCAACCTTTTTAAAACTTTCGTATCTTGGAGAGGGGTAATGTTTTCATCTGCCGATTGACCAAGGCGCTGAACTGCTCCCTGCATCCGTCCTTCATGGGCTCTTTTCAAAAGTTCAGAAACACGCGTATTTGTTGTCCCCATATTCGCAAGCAATACTTCTAAATTCGGACTAATATCTGTCAAAAATGCATGGCGTGGTGCATTTGCAAGATGTTCAGCAACATTCTCAACACCATCATCATATAATGTTTTTGCAACTTCTCTGACTACTTTAGTTTGAACTTCCTTATGAGCAGGATTAAAACGCCCTCCTTTCATAAAGGGAATATAGGGAACATGTTGCAATCCCCTTGCCATTTTTTTTGTACCCCAAGAAGCAACTGTACCGGCAAGAGAACCAATAGGACCAGCTACTGTTCCAATACCACCACCAAACCCTGCCGATATAAGACGACCAGAAAGACCCTCTCCTGCTCCAGAGCCATGTAAAGCTCCTGAACCTGCCCCGAACATCATCGCCTTACCAATATTTCCAAGTGTTGACATATGCTTTGCAAGAGCCAAAGCCCTTAATGGAGGCACAAAAAGTGAGAGTCCTGTCGGTACAAGTGAACCAGCAGCATAAGCAATAGAAGACCAAATAGGATATTTCTCTTGCAAGGCTTTTTGGTAAGCGCGCTCCTTAGCTACCCGTCTATTATATATCTCCTCTGCTTTCTTATCACCACGCCAATAATCTATAAAACCCGCTTCATTGGCTGCTTTCATCTCGTCAAAATAATCTGCCGTCGCACCAGACGCGCTATTCCTCATAACAGCATCCAACACCGTAAGATCTTTATCATCAAATGAGAAATCATCTGTTGTAGTTGATTGATTAGATAGCTTCGCAATCTCAGCGGGATCTTCAACTACGCGGAAACGTGTTCCGTTCTTAGCGTATACATATCGAGGAGAAGATGAAGAAGAACTGTTAGCATTTGATCTTATAATCTTTTCAATCTCAGCAGAATCTTCAACTACACGAAAACGTGTCCCATTCTTAGCATATACATATTGAGAATTAATCGCACCAGAAGTCTTATAAGGGGCCATTAATATTTACTCCTTAACCAGAAATTCACCACTGGAACTATCCACAAAATAAAGTACGTTATCCTTAATAGATGCCTCTTCTAAACTCATCTTTGGTATATTTTCACTACCTCCTTGTGACACCAACCCATTAGTAAAAGATTGAGAAGGGTCTTTTTTACGCTCTTTTACTTCCAATCCATGTGATAACCTATAAATTTCTTCATTATTAAATTCTTGAAAATGTGCAAGCATCTTCTTAATATTTAAAAGTCTTGTATGTAATACTTCAGGCTTGTCACTAATATCTAAAGTACCATAAGATGATACTAACCACTGGCTTTCTTTCTCAGATAATGGACCAACACCTACGGTTCCATTCTTACTTTGTTTTTTGATTGATGCAATCACTCGCTTAAAGACACCGCCTTGAATCTGAGTAAATAGATATTTTAATGTTTTGGCATCAGATCCTGGGAAAATTTGAGTAACCGTACCACCTTTACCAGCAACCCAATCTGGATCACTCTCTATAAGTTTAATGGCATGATTAACCGCACCCATAGTATTATCAATTTCTAATGCAACTTCTTTCACATACTCTCTCTTATTTGTTTCCCACTCTTCTATGTCTCGTTTTTTCTGATTATACTCCAATTCCTGTAGAGATCCTTTAATCGGTCTCGCTTCACGTTCACCTGTCTCCGGATTGATATACCATTGATGCCCCAGAGGTAACTTAGGAGTATCACCACCTGTTAGCATCGCACTAAGCATTTGCGGATTACGTGCCATAATAGCAGCTTCTTCTTCACTGTACCCTTTAGATTTTAGGTATTCGACGGTCTGATTAACCTGTCCTCTTTTTTCTCTTTCCATATCACCACGACGAAGATTCATAGCTGCATTCGCTAAACTTTGTGCTATCGTCCCATCTGATAATGCATAACCAATCCCATAATCTGATAATCTTTGTAAAAACTCAGGACTACGCAAGTAATCCCAAAAACTCTGTTGAGAACCAGTATCTTGGTGAGGAACAGTACTCTGTTGTGGCTGTACAGACTTCTGTGGTTCTACAGATGAAATAGGCTCTGGTAATTGAGACGGCTTTGGTTTCAATGATGCCAAATCTGAAGTTTCAATTGCATTAGGCAAAGGTTCCATACCTAAAGGATTTGGTTGTGAACCAAAGGTCGCTACTGGTAAAGAAGGGACTAAAGACGGTACATACGGTTTTCTGCCTGCCGATCTTAAAGACGAACTTACATCTGGTAAAGGTGAAGTATTTTTAGCTAAACCTAAAGGATTTGATTGTGAACCAAAAGTTGCTATAGGGGAAGAAGGGGTTAAATAAGGTAAATTATTTGCCTGTTGTTTGGCGTCTTCTAGATCGTTGAAACGTATACGTGGTACATATTGGCTCATTACATGCATAGACTTAAGAAGTCTTGATAACATGTTATCGTTACTATTTTGCATAACTACCTCACTTTTTTCCTGCAAAATTAGCAATACTAGCTAAAATCCCTATAGCGTTCTTCCAAGGGTCGTTACCATGCATCTTAGATTCTGACACATTATTCGTTGTCGTGCCGTAATTCCTTGCAAAGCCATGACCGGCGTTCATAAGCATATTCAACCTATTCCAGCCGCTATTGTCTTGTTCCAGCCAACGTTCTCTATTGGCATCAACAAGGCGTTGATTGTGGGCATCAAGCACACCTCCCCCTTGTATGGCATTGGAATAGGCATTCCCATAACCCTGTAAGAAGTTATTTGAGGCGCCCAATTGATTTTGATTGGCTTGGTCTATCATGGCATTGGCTTGCATCATGCGATCCGCATCACGATTATACTGGTCTGCTGTAGCACTTGTGGACAAAGCACCAAGTTCATTTGCTAATACACCTGCATGTGCACCGGACCCATAACGACCCGCACCTGCAAAAGAGCTGTTAATCGTATCTCTTACACGGTCTAAGCTATTTTGAAGGGCGGCATTAAAAGACGGATTCTGTCCAACCATATCACCAGAAGCCACTCTTCCAAGATTGCTTGCTGTCAACGTTGGATTGTAAATCGTATTCATCAAAGAGCGATTTTGATAATGCTGTGGAATACTTCCAAGACCACCAATTCCATAGCGCGTTTGATCACTTAACGGCGCTACACGAGGACCGCCATAAACATTCCCACCCGCCCCTGTATCATACAGATTATACGCATCCGCACCACCTCGCTTAAAGACATTCTGCATCCAAGCAGGAGGGGCACTTGTCTGCACCTGCTTCTGTTCTGTCGTTGCTGGTCTACTGCTCCCCATGTCACAATTCCTTCCTATAATAAAGCA
>NZ_JBHIRD010000039.1:0-6212 GCF_042196905.1 Bartonella sp. AA89HNZF | reverse complement strand
GCGGTGGGCATATTAAAGTCACAGATGTTGCTCTAACAACAATAAATGGTAACTATGGCGCAGCTACCACCGATCCTGATAGCTTGATCGAATTGTATGGAAATACAGCGATTCGCAATACTTTCATCGGACTTAATGCAGAAAATAGTGGTGCAATCACAATGGCGGGAGGAACTGTAACCGCTGCAAACATGGCATTGCTTGCAAAAAGCGGTGGGCATATTAAAGTCACAGATGTTGCTCTAACAACAATAAATGGTAACTATGGCGCAGCTACCACCGATCCTGATAGCTTGATCGAATTGTATGGAAATACAGCGATTCGCAATACTTTCATCGGACTTAATGCAGAAAATAGTGGTGCAATCACAATGGCGGGAGGAACTGTAACCGCTGCAAACATGGCATTGCTTGCAAAAAGCGGTGGGCATATTAAAGTCACAGATGTTGCTCTAACAACAATAAATGGTAACTATGGCGCAGCTACCACCGATCCTAACAGCTTGATTGAATTGTATGGGAAGACAACTATTGATAATGCTGTAACCGGACTTGATGCAGAAAATAGTGGTACAATCATAATGACTGGGGGAACAGTAACTGCGAAAACCATGGCATTGTTCGCAATGAATGGTGGACATATTAAGGTCACAGACGTTGCTCTGACAACGATGGATGGCAATGGATACGGTGCAGCTACCAGCAATCCTAACAGCTTAATTGAATTGTATGGAAATACAGCGATTAGCAATACTTTCATCGGGCTTTATGCAGAAAACGGTGGCACGATTAAAATGAATGGAGGGACCGTAGCAGCAAAAGGATCAGCATTTGTTGTAAAAAATAGCGGATATATTGATGTAACAAATGTTTCTGCAACAGCAGAAAACAGTGGCATAACATTTGATAAATCCGAGGATGATAACACCTTAGAAATCAACTTGACAAATACAAAGCTTCACACTGAAAATAGTATTGGAATTAATGCAGACCAATCAATCGGTATAGCCAATCTCAAAAATTCAGAAATCAGTGCCGATATTTTATTATCAGCAAAAGCCTCAACTAAAGAAAATAACTTTGCTTTTACACTAAATGCTAATCACTCGGTATTAAACGGAAGAGCAAAAATTGCAGAAAACAGAACTGTACGCTTTGATTTGACAAACAAGGCAACATGGATATTGAAAACCAGTACAAAAGAAACCGATGATGATGGAAAACTGCTTGCTATTGCTCAAAGGTCACGTTCTGATATTTCTGTGCTCAATCTCAATGATAGTTCTATTGTTTTCAATGGGCTGGTAGAAGATCATTATCATACATTGCATGTAGGATCTGGAATACCAACCACTCTAGCAGTCTATAATGCCTCTGGTAAGGCAGAAATTCATTTCAACGCTATATGGAGTGATGGTGTTGCAATAGATGCACAAAAAACCGATAGGCTTCTCATTCACGGTGATGTAGCAGGCACCACAACAGTTTATGTCAAAAGTGTTTCAGAGGATAAGGAGAGTGTAGAAAATGCTTCTCCTCCTTCAAATATAGGTGGACTTTCACTTATTCAAGTTTCTGGAGAAGCAAAAGAAGACTCCTTTAAATTGAAAAATAGCTATACCACCATAGGAGGAACTCCTTATAAATATACGCTGACTGCCTATGGACCAGTATCAAGTTATGGCAAAGCCAATGCTAACCAAAACTTATTCGATGAAAAGGATAAAGATTTCTGGGACTTCCGCTTGCAGCCTGAATTTCTTGACCCCGATTCAAAAGTAAGAGCAGTTGTACCACAAATGGCAAGTTATTTGGTTATGCCAAATGCTCTCTTTTATACTGGATTAGCCGATATGGCCAAGCAAAATGCACTTTTAGCCAATATGAGAACAACAGTCTTGGGAGAGCAGAAAAATCTTAAAAACAGTTTCTTCCTCTCTACCTATGGAGGTAAAGGAACCTTATCCTCGAAACGCGGTCCCCTTAAATATGGCTATGGTGCTGATATTCGCTATGCTGCTCTCCAAGCCGGTGTCACATTAGCGACATTAGAAGGACAAAATACCACGACACATTTCGGTCTTATAGGCACCTATGGGCGGCTGTCTTTCACTCCAAAAGAGATGCAGGATGCAAGTAAAAGCACTTTAGATAAATGGTCACTAACAGCTTATGGCAGCGTACAGCATGACAGTGGTTTCTATATGGATACACTTTTATCCTATGGAATAATAAAGAGCGATATCACCAATGCTATCATTGGTAAAACCGCGAAATTGAACAATGTAAAAATGTTGAGTATTTCCACCACCGTTGGCAAACAATTTTCTACCGGAATGGAAGGAGTAATCTTCGAGCCCCAAATACAACTTGCTTATCAACATTTGATGTTTGATACCATTGAAGATGCTGATAATTTTACCGTTGATATGAAAAATCCTTCTCAATGGTTGGTGCGAATTGGTGGACGTTTAACCAAAACCATTATGACCACTGAAAATGGTCCTGCCATTTCCTTCTATGGAAAAGCAAACTTGATCAAAGCTTTTGGTGATAATGGAAAAGTACAAATTAGCAAGAATTTTGACCTTGATTCCATGGGAACAGCAATTGAGGGCGGCATTGGCATCAATGCGCAATTGTCTCACAATTTCTCTCTTTACGCTGATGTAAGCTATCGACAAAAGCTTCAGAAAACTGGTATAAGTGGTGCAAGCTTTTCAGGTGGCATACGCTATCAATTTTAAATCAAGGCTGTAAAAATAGCCTATTCATTCTATTCAATTTAACAAAAAGGGCAGCCACAATATGCTGCCCTTTTTGTACATTAAAGTCATCCTTTTTCCTTTTAAAGCACCCTTCCCTCTTTATACTTAGTTCTTTACGAAAATCTCCAAGACAAGACACAACAAACGCAACAGAGCACTTCCATCCCCAGTGGATGAAGAGTACTTCCTACTTTGAGAAAAAGAGAAGTCTATTAGAAATAAATAATACCACTATGTTGAAAGATGAAAAATCACTTTAAGCCCAAGTAAGTTAGCTTTTTTACTAGCTTCTTCTACATCCTTTTTTGTTCCCTCATAACCCCAATTTGCGTCATCTACCATCAGGTAAAAGATATCATGGTACCACTATATCAGTATCTCACAATATTTCTCTGAATAATAATATTCAAAATTATAATTCTTTAAATAAAATCAATTATAAATACATTTTGTATTAGACATAATTAATATCAATTATTTTTTAATTTTGACAAAAAACCAAAAATGTCTTACCAAATAAAGACAATTACTGAAATTAATAACAATTATCCATTTTCACTTCTTCTTATGAAGTTCGCGGGGAAATGAATATTTGGGGGCTATCATAAGGAGAATGCTAGTGTATAAAACATCCCTTTTATCATGCACGGCTGCAGCCGCTATTATCCTGTTCAATATTCAGTTCAGTGCACATGCTGAAACCCTCGTAGTTTCTGGGGTAAAACAACAAGAAGTATCCGATAAAACCTACGAAACTATTCATGCAAAAGACGGTGGCAAAATCATTGGCAAGGATTTAAAAATAATCGTTTCTGAATTTGAAAAAACTGGTGTAACCTCTGAAGGTGATGGTAGCGAAATTACGTTAAAAGGGGAAACAACCATTGAAAAAGCCGTAAATGGGCTTTGGGCAAAAAATAAAGGCAAAATCGTTAGCGAAAATTTAACAATAGAAGGAAATAGTACAGGTATTGGTGTAACAACTCAAGGTCTTGGTAGTGAGATTGAATTAATGGGTGAAACCACCATTGAAAACTTTCAAAACGGGATTCGAGCAGAAAGTGGAGGCAAAATCACTGGGAAAGATTTAACGATCATCCTTCCTGGAGCTGGAGAAAAAAACATTGGTGTATTGGTCGATGCGCTTGATAGCGTGGTTAAATTAACAGGACAAACAATCATTAAAGATGTTGTTAGCAAGGGTCTTGTGGTGAATAAGGGCAAAATCGTTAGCGAAAATTTAACAATAACAGGTTCTCAGAACGAAAAAAATAGCAATAGCTCTGGTGTAATGTCCTTCACACTTGATAGTACGATTGAATTAAAAGGCTCAACAACCATTGAAAAAGTAACAAACGGTCTTACGGCAACACTTGGGGGCAAAATTGTTAGCAACAATCTAACAATAACCGGCTCTGAAACTGAAAACAGTACTGGTGCAATAGCCTACTACAACAGTATGATTACATTAAACGGTACAACAACCATTGAAAAAGTTGCAAACGGTCTTGATGTACGAGATGGAGCGACTATCAAGATGATTGATGGTTCCATTGCTGCATCTCATATAGGTGCTATTTTCGAACAGAGTATTAACGAAAGCACGTTAGAAGATGTTACAATATCAAGCGGCAAAAATGACATCCTTATGGATAAGGGAATAAGAGCTTACTACAGCACAGTAACTTTGAATAATGTAACCGTAACTCAAGCACTAACAGGCATATCTGCAAATGGTTTCTCCATAGTAAAAATCTCCAAAGGAACATTCAATGGAAAAACTGATGGAGTATATGCTCAAAACTATAGCAGAATTACTTTAAACGGCACTGAAGTCATTTCATCTTATGGTTATGGTCTTCATGCTGATGGACAAAAATCCAATGCACAAAACGCCACTATCATAATGACGGGAGGAAAGGTAAATGGGAAAGACGCTGCATTATTTGCAGAAAAAGGCGGAAAGATTGATGCCACGAATGTTGCTCTAACAACAGAGGGAACAGGAAGCGGTGCATTTGTAATTGGCGATAACAGCACAATTCAATTGCATGGCGATACAATAATTAACAATACTTTGAGCGGACTCGATGCCGGTAATGGTGGTAAAATCATTAGCGAAAACTTATCGATAATCGGTGGTGAAGCACTTGAAGGCCCTGACAACGAACGCACTGGTATATGGACATCGGACTCTGGTAGTGAAGTTAGGTTAATAGGCAAAACAACCATTCAAAATGTTGATGAAGGGTTTTATGCAGACGGTGGAAGTAAAATCATTAGCGGAGATTTAACAATAACTGGTGGTGAAAGTAAAACAATGACCGTTGGTGTAAACGTTGCAGAAACTGATAGTTTAATTAAGTTAAATGGTAAAACAATCATTCAAAATTTTGATGTTGGTCTTTTTGCAGGAAATAATAGCACGATTAAGATGACGAATGGTTATATTGGAACAGCAGAGAATACAATCAAAAATAAAATAGAAGCAAAAAAAGTTGCACTATGGGCGGCATTTAACGGACATATTGATGTCGTGAATACTTCTATGATAGCAGGAGTTGCTGGTTTGCAATTTATAGCTCTCTCTAATCCTGATCTAGATTATCCAGATGTTCCACAAAAACATAAAAACAGTGAAATCAATTTGACAAATGCAGATGTTCACGCTGAAAATGGTACTGGAATTTTTGTTGGAGCTTTTACTAACACAAATATGGAAGATATTCCAACTTTATCAATCGGTACAGTCAGTCTCAAAAATTCAGAAATCCATGCCGACGTATTATTAAGAGATGGTCTTTTCGAAGATCCAAAATCTTGGAAAAACGACAATTATTGGAACAATAAAGAGGTTAAAGCGATCTCCAATGGCTCCTTCACCTTAAGTGCTGATCAGTCTACTCTAGAAGGCAGAGCGAATATTGCTAAAGACAGAAATGTACGTTTTGATCTGAAAAACAATACGAAATGGACGTTGAAAATCAGCAAAAACGAAAAAGATGCTGATGGCAATCTGCTTGATATCGCTCAAAGATCTCGTTCTGATATTTCCACGCTTAATCTCGATAACAGCTCCATTGTTTTTGAGAAACCAACAGAAGATCACTACCAAACATTGCATATAGGTTCTGGTAAACCAGACACGCAAGAAGTCTACAACGCAACGGGAGACGCAAAGATTTACTTCAACATTGCTTGGAGTGATGGCGTAGTAAGTGCCGATCAAAAAACCGATAGGCTTCTCATTCACGGTGATGTCTCAGGCTCCACAACAGTTTATATCAAAAGCGATTCAGGAGATGAAAGTAGTGTAGTCAATGCTGCTGATCCTTCCAATATAGGTGGCCTCTCGCTCATTCAAGTATCTGGAAAAGCACAAGAAGACTCTTTCAAACTCGTAAATGGCTATACCACAAGAAATCGTTTGCCTTATAAATATAC
>NZ_JBHIRD010000038.1:0-6641 GCF_042196905.1 Bartonella sp. AA89HNZF | reverse complement strand
TCAAAAAGAGTGCATCCTTCCCCTCAAGGGATACCTCCGACCCTCAAAGGAGGCATCCAATCTATGAGGATGCACTCTAGCCCTCAAAAAGAGTGCATCCTTCCCCTCAAGGGATACCGCCAAACCCTCATGAGGCAGCATCCAATCTATAGAGGATGCACTCCAGCCCTTAAAAAGAGTGCATCCTTCCCCTCAAGGGATACCTCCGACCCTCAAAGGAGGCATCCAATCTATGAGGATGCACTCTAGCCTTCAAAAAGAGTGCATCCTTCCCCTCAAGGGATACCTCCGACCCTCAAAGGAGGCATCCAATCTATGAGGATGCACTCTAGCCTTCAAAAAGAGTGCATCCTTCCCCTCAAGGGATACCTCCGACCCTCAAAGGAGGCATCCAATCTATGAGGATGCACTCTAGCCCTCAAAAAGAGTGCATCTTTCCCCTCAAGGGGTTTACTCAACTTTCATCGCATATCATTTTTATGAACCCTCATTTTTATGAATCCTTGATCAAAGATACAAAAAGAAGTTTGCTAGCAACTATTGTATCACCCACCTTATGGGATTCCACTTCTCTACAGAGCTTTCAAACTTTTTTACGCCTTCATAAAGTCGAATCTGAAAGAATTCATTAAGGCAATTAAGGGTAAATTTTGTCAATTTGTAGACAAAGTTTATTCTTTTTTGTGATTGTTGTATTTTTACTATAGTTATTTAAATCGAATTTATATATGATACGTATCGATATTTATTTATAGAAATAAATATAGGAGAAAAACTATGAATATCAGATATTTTTTCATAGCTGGGGCTATTACAAGTGGTTTAGCTCTCGCGATTCAAAAATCTGATCGTATAGTCAATAAACAACCCTCTCCTATTGTTGCTCCTTATACTATTGAGAAAACAACTTTACAGTTTGTTAAACAAGTAAGGGACACATCGGATACATTGAATATACTGAGAGTCAGTAATAGAAGCGCATCAGAACAAGCATCCATCAACGATATATACGATAAAGCAGAAAATTTATTGAATGCACTAGCTGGTTTTTTAGGATCACTTATTATATATTTCTTACAACTTGTTGCTAATAAAATATAAGATACAAAAAGTTCTTAAAGTAAGGTTATATACATTTTATGTATATTGTAAAAATTTAAATAAAAAGGCCCTTTATAAAATGGGGCCTTTTTTAGTTTAATTTTTCCTTTGTTTTAGTTTAATTTTTATTGTGTTTTTATTTTTATTGGCCAAATATCATCGCCTTCAAAACTGCTCAAAAATGGCATTTTTGCCTTCCTCTCATCTCAAATGACAAAGGCTCTACCCCCTAGCTTCCCTCCCATAGCGCTTTAGTTAATAAGGGTCCGCAATCTTCTTGTTTTTCCCAAAAATTCTTCTGTTTTCAAGAAAATGACCATGCATCCCCTACGTCATCGAATTGGCTTCCAGATCTCCATGAAACAGACTTAAAAACACAAAAATACCATAAATTTTTACATCAATATCACCATACTGAAACACTGTTGAAGCTTAACAAGCGCTGCTTCATTGGCAAGGACTTCTTAAAAAGACAAAAAACACCTCAAAGGCAAAAGAGCTTAACACTGCTCAAAAATGGCATTTTTGCCTTCCTCTCATCTCAAATGACAAAGGCTCTACCCCCTTTTTAGGCTCTACCCCCTTTTAGGCTCTACCCCCTTTTAGGCTCTACCCTCTTTTAGGCTCTACCCTCTTTTAGGCTCTACCCCCTTTTAGGCTCTACCCCCTTTTAGGCTCTACCCCCTTTTAGGCTCTACCCCCTTTTAGGCTCTCCCCCCTTTTAGACTCTACCCCCTTTTATAGCTCCCCCGTAGCGCCCCCTTGAGTCAATGAAGCTTTCCCTCATAGCGCTTATTCAAGCGCTAATTTATGAGCATTTTCTAACAAAACAACAGAACCGTCTTAAAGAAGAGAGCGAATTTATAATTGATTTTTCTCCCCTATTCTTGAGGATCAAGCCATTTTCAGTCTATTTTTTAAAATCTTGGCTATTATTCTCGATTTTTCGAACACTTTATTTTGCTCTGGTATGAAAGGTGTGAAAGCGCCTCAATCATAGCGCTTTCACATCTTTTAAATAAGAGTGCTTTTCTTCAACAGGAGAGTACAACACTAATCAATTTTTATATCCATAAATGCGATTTTACCATCTTTAATATAAGTAATATCAGGAGCATGTTTTACCCCCTCTGCTTCAAACACGAACTGTTCATCACTCACCCCTTCAAACCCTTGTTCCCTTAATTCTTGTTTTTTCTCCTCAACTAATTTTTTATGGAAATCTCGTTTTTGATTACACAAATTAAGGTTTCTATCTCTAAAAAGCTGATAGTCCATGGCTATGGACAACTTCTCAGCAACCCGTTCCAGCAGATCGTAACTGAACTTTCCTTCCCTTTCCACTTCTTGAGCGATCACCATCGCGCGTTCCAAATGAACTTTTTCAATGGTTTCATCAAAGCCAAGCTGGTTCCCTGCCGTAAAACTTTCGTCATAAGAAGCTAAAGTCTCAACATCGCCCAGCAAAGCAAGAGCAGCAAGATGCAGCAAAGCATAAGGTGCGAGCTCTATGTCATCATCCGGTGCCCAAGATAAAGAGTCTTTTTCCCAAGGAGGAAGACGATATTGAGAGCGAAAAATTTCATGCAAAGAATCATCTTCCATTGTCCATTTTAAAGTTTTTTCAAGCGCTTTTTTTAAACACGCGGCACTCACTTTTTCTTCAAAAATTTCCAATCCATTGGGCACAAAATTCATAAATACCGTTGGCAAAACCCCAGAATTATGAGGATTAATCGTCTGACAAGCAGCCGCAAAAACACCGCTCATAATTAAAAGCCCGCGATCAAACGGGGAAAATTCTTCCACGTGTTTTTCGTTATAAAGAAACTGCACTTCGCGATCTGGTAAAAAGAGGGTTGCCAAATAATCTCCTTTTCCCTCGATGTCCACAGACCACCCCAAGCTTTTTAAAAGCGCTGTTGCACTTTCTATCGTGAGAATTTCATCATCATCATAACCGACAAAGGGTTCTTTTTCCTTTTCCTTTAGTTGCAAACGCCTCTTCTGCAGCACGGCTTCATCTTTCCAAAACTGCTGCGTTGCAAGATCATTTTCTTTAAGCACTCTTTCCAGCTCGCCTTTCACTTGGAAATTCATTTTCATCCGTTTGAAGACAGAGGTATAAAGAGCTAAAACAAGCATGATAATGATCATGCAAATAACAATAAATACCCAGAACTCGGGATCTAATAGAAATACGGCTATAGGATCAAAGTTCATGTTCCCCCCTCACTATTTACACAACCCGTGCGACAGAGAGCTTATGTGCTCTCGCACCGAGATTGCTTCTTCTAGTTTCTGAATATTTTTGTACAACTCACCCGTCACTTTGGTGCGAAGCCGTAACATAACCGGAATAAAAATAATGACACAGACCGTTATGGCGACCGTCGTTTTAAAGAGAACGGCATGCACAACATATTGCCACCCTGTCAGCTGCCAATTTAATACACCTGGTATTTCTAGAACCATTCTCCAGATGACAATGAGAACCGCAATAGCAAAGATAATTTTATAATCCTTTGCTGAGAGTAACGCTTGCTGAAGCGAAAAAGAATGCGCTCCTTTATGCGTTTCTTGCTCTGATGCCCAATTTTGCTCCTTCATGTATTCCCCTCTCACTCTTTGAAAAGACCCCGTGTGACAGAGAGCTTATTTGCTATCACACCGAGATTGCTTCTTCTCGTTTCTGGATCTTTTTTTCCAATTTTCGCATTATGATGATGCAAAACCCAAATATCACCGAAATCAAGAAAAGTACACAGGCCGTTATGGCTTACGTCATAATAAAAATTATAATATTCCTGCTACCTTGCCACCCTCTTACCTTCCTCACATCTCAAATAGTGAAGATTTTCAAACCACGCCAATCTATAAACAATAGTCACAATTCAGCTTTTTCTTCCTAAAAATTCTCCTATTTTCAAGAAAATGACCCTGCATCCCCACTTCAATAGGATTCATTTCAAAGCTTGAATGAACAAGGCTCCTAAAAATACGAAAACAACCCATATACCGCGCGCCCCTACAAGCAAAACCGTTCCTTCCTCACGCCTCAAACGATAAAGTAAGTCCCAAGCACTCACTCTAGGCTCTAAACCCCAAGGGCTCTTATTCCCTTTTATCAATACTAATCCATAATCGGCTTTTCTTTCACTCAATGCCACCCTCAACACTGCTCCTTAGAGCAATGTTTACGGACACCTCATGAAAGAGCACCAAAAAATATCAGAGGCAAAATGGTATAGAGAGCAATCCCTATAAAGGCTGAATCTCTCATAATTTCTTCATTATTTTTTCCCTCTCATGACTTCTCAAACGCTGTATCCTGTTCTTGCAAGACGTTTTTCAGTTCTTTTCTTAAACAGCGATACGTTCTCACCTGCTTAAAGACACCATAATAAAGTTGTAAAATCATCATAGGAATACAAGCAACCACCAATGTCACGCACATAAGCACGAGACCGAATATTGTAACAAGAATATCACTCCATTTTTCTCTATCGCCTTTTTTATACCAATCCTTTTGATCGGTTATTTTACCCCGTTGCTGGTTTATTTCTTTCAATTTTTGAGTATTTTTTCTCAACAAAAGCCACAATGTTATGAAGAGTATGTACAGAACTGGAAACAAGACCCAAACACACACTGTAATAACTTTCCAAAACGCATACAGAGAGAGAAAAAGAGGTGTATCCCACCACCCTGTCAAGTTCTCTTGGCTACCCAAAGATGAGAGAAAGAAAATCTTGTTGCACAACTCAATAATGAGCGAGAGGAACCAAATGACAACATGCTCTCGCACAGAAAAATAATCTTTCCCAAAAAAATAGCGTAGTTCATTATAAAATGCTGAATAAAATTCTGACTTTTTCTCCTTCATTGCTCTTCCTTTTTATGAAAAACGCATTTCTTTATCTCATGCCCGCTCTTTTAAGAACCACGAAAAGTGCGATGCATGGCGCTTCCCTTATTTTCAACAAAAAACCCTAATTTTCTAAAAGCGCGGTTGCTTTTCCAAATGATTAAGAGCATCTTCCTCATTACAAACCTGATAGGCTTCTTTATCCTCTTTGCCTGACGATTTTCCAACCATCCCCTCTTCTTGTGTCACGAGAGCTTCCAAACATTGCCTCTTACCCCTCACGATAGCTACAAAAGCGCCTTATCGTTCTCTTTTCTTATGCATTTTAATTCCCATCTCACTCTACAATACATTCTCACGCGCTTGAAAACAAAATAATAAAATTCTAAAATGAGCATGACAACACCCGCAGGAAAAAAGACGTTTAGCAGAAATATCAACCAAAAATATACGATAAAAAAACTGCTTATTCTTTCTCTATTGTTTTTTACTGGATTATTTTGTTGATCGGTTGTATGACCCCGTTGCTGGATAGCCTCATCCAACTGCTGAATCATTTTTTTTAACAAATACGTTAAGATGAGATAAAGCACCAATAAAACAGGCATCAAGGCAACAACAACAACCATGATGACTTCACGCATCACAAAGAGCGACAAAAGAGTGCTATCCTGCGATACACTCAACGGCCACTTGGATTCTAATGGGATCAAAAGAGCTTTATAACCTATCGCAATAAGGATAGACATAAGACAAATAATAATATGATCTTTATAAGAACGAAATGATTTTCCCAAAAAAAGAGAGCACCATTTGTTATAAAATGTGGAATTTTCCCCCTTCATTTGCTCTTCCTTTTTATGCAACTGTTTGTCCCTAACTTTTATAAGGACACGCATAATCTCTCAAGCACAATTGCATCCATTATCGTCAAACAGAATACCTCAGAGAACACTCGTATTGCATATTTATGTTGCCAATACTTTTGCCAATTCACGTGCTTGTTTTAAAGAAACATCTCTCAACACTTGCAAACCAACACGCATCACCCCCATTTCATGAACAGCCCCCATGAAAGGGATAACAATAGCGCCCCCATGAATATACCCCCCTTACTATAAAATCTATCACCCCTATTGTTTCAATAAAAAATGTAATCCAGCACCATTCATATACGCCCCCTGCAGCCTCTACAATAGCCTTACCCTCCCCTTGCGACAAGCCACGCCATAACTCGTTCCTCAACACGACACCCCCCCCATTACCCTAAGGCTCCTACAACAACCATACCCGCTCCCCTACAACAGCCTTTACCCGCCCGCACCCTACAAACAGCCATACCGCTCTGCCCCTACAAACAGCCATACCGCTGCCCCCTACAACAGCCATACCGCTGCCCCCTACAACAGCCATACCCGCCACCCCCTACAAACAGCCATACCGCTGCCTCTACAACAGCCTTTACCCGCCCCCCCTACAAACAGCCATACCGCTGCCTCTACAACAGCCTTTACCCGCCCCCCCTACACAACAGCCATACCGCTCTGCCCCTACAAACAGCCATACCGCTCTGCCCCTACAACAGCCATACCGCTGCCTCTACAACAGCCTTTACCCGCCCCCCCCTACAACAGCCTTTACCCGCCCCCCCTACAACAGCCATACCCGCCCG
>NZ_JBHIRD010000037.1:0-6955 GCF_042196905.1 Bartonella sp. AA89HNZF | reverse complement strand
TTGTGGGCTTTATTCCACGCTGCATTCGCTGTGCTTTTTGCATTTTCCACCTCACTACGCGCTTGCTCCGCATCATGTTTGGCATAACCTGCTGTCTGTTTGGCTTCTTGTGCTATTTTCTCGGCTTCTTCCGCTTTACGCTTCGCCTCTTGTGCTATGCCCTTCACCGCTTCCCCACTCACCTGCCCTGCCGTCTCTCCTGAACGCACCGCAGACTCTGCTACCGCTTTCGCTTCCAAAGCTATTCTAGAGGCTTCTGTTGTGCTCTGTTGGGCTTGCTCCGCTTTCGCTATTGCACTATCTGCTGCACTTTTCGCTTCTAAGGCTATCGCTTTGGCATTACTTGCCTCTTCTTTTGCTTCTTCTGATACGCTCTTCGAAGAAGTCGCTGTTTGATTTGCTTCATTCGCAACTCTCTCTACACTTTCTGCTTTAACCTTTGCTTCTTCTGATAAACTTTTAGCATTAGAGGCTGTTTGACTTGCTTGTTCACTCGTGGATTTCGCTTCAGTCGCAACAGTCTTTAAACTTTCCGCTTTAGATTTCGCATCGCTAGCCTCTCTTACAGCTTGCTCTACTTTCTCTGTTGCTCTATCCGCTACATTCTTGGCTTCTTCTGCTGTGCTCCTCGCTGTATTCGCAACTGTAACAGCGCTTTCTGATGCTACTTTGGCTTCCTTAGCTACACTCTCTGCTGTCTCTGTCGCTGTCGCTACCGATTGTTTTACTTCCTCCACTAAACCTTTTGCCTCAACAGCTGTCGTTTTACTTTCATTGGCTAACGTTGCTGCCTGATCTGCTACTTTCTTCGCTTCAGCGGCTTTAGACAGTGCTTCTGAGGCATCTTGTTGCGCTGTTGATGTCTCTAACGCCTGTTTGGCTTCTTGCGCCATAGTCTTGGCTTCAGAAGCTGTGATTGTCGCATCATCCGCCTTCTTTTCCGCTCTTGCGGCTTTCTCTTCTGCCGTCTCTGCTGTGCTCTTAGCTTCACTCGACTTCGTTAACGCTTCTAAAGCTTTTTGCCCGATCTCATCACCAGCCTGTTTAGCTGTGGTAGCGGTCGATAATGCCGTTTCTGCAATACCTTTCACTTCTTCAGAAATATTCTTGACATCATTGACTAAGGTAAGCGCTGTAGATGCTTTATCCTTCGCTGCATTCGCTTCTGTAAGCGCATTGGTAGAGGCATTTTGGGCTTCTGTTGCAAGTTGTTTGGCTTCTTCTGAGAGTGTCTTAGATGACTCTGCTATCTGTTTGGATTCTCTTGACTCCGTTAATGCCTTCTCTACTGCCGTTTGTACTTGAGACGCTGTTTTTGTAAGTTCTCTAACAGAAGATGTCGCCCGTTCCGATAAACCTTTTGCTTCTTCGGCAATATCCTTCGCATCAGCGGCTGTCTGTTTGGCTCCATCTGCCTTCATACTTGCTTGTGTCGCTACTGTCTTAACTTCATGACACGTTGCTACCGCTGTTTCGGCTACTTGCGTCGTCTCTGTTGCTGTTTGGGAAGCATCTCTCGCTGTTTGTTCTGCACGTTCAGCAATGGATTTCGATTCATCGGCTAATCTCTTTGCTTCTGTCGAGACATGGACGGCGTTCTCACTTGCCTGCTTGACCTCTACAAAACTTTGCAATGCCGTAGCCAATGAACCTTTCGTACTACTTATTTCCCCTGTAGCTCTATCAAATCCTGCCTTCGCCTCTTCTGCCATTTGCTTGGCGGCATCAGAGGCACTCTTGGCTTCTTCGGCTAATCCCTTGGCTGTATCTGCTGTATCTTTTGCAAGATTAGCCGTTGTTGTTACTGCTGTAATCGCTTCACCCGTTTTGGTAACTTCGCTAAGCGCTCTTTCCGATACTTTTTTCGCCTCTTCTGCAACCTGTTGCGCGCCATTCGCACGCGCCATGGCTTTTTCCGACTCTTGTCTTGCATTAACAACCTGCTCTAACGGCGCAAAGGTTTCATACGAATACAAAGAGGCCGTCCCTAAAAGCTTCGGAACAACAACGCTGTCTTGCGAAGTCCCTTCTCTGATTTCCTCTTTCGTTGCAACAGGTATCAAATATTCATGTTCATGATCGGGTATCTTCATCTGTTTTCGTCCTCACATCATTCAGAGCACTTCGTCTAATGAACACTCTTTCAAATCTTCAAACTCTTCTCTTAAGGTCTCTAAGCGCTTCTCTAAATCTTTCAGTGAACCATCAAGCTCTGTTTTCAAAGCGGCTTTCAGTAAATCAGAAACGCCAGTAAGCGGCGCATGTACAAAACCTCCCCCAGAATACAAAACGACCCGTACTTGAGACGGGTCGCTAATCTCTGATATCGCAAACGGTTTTAATGACATTTCAACTCCTCATGTCTTGATCCCATAAATTACACTCACATTAACGGGGCGCGTTTCAACACCACCAACCCTCTCTGCCATGAGATGATGTTCATGATGCTCTCTGTCATTCAGACCTTCTGTTATAGGCGTTGAATAATATAAAAAATTAGCAAAGGGGCTCCTGATAAACCAAGGTAAACGCGGCGGCTTGTCTTTTTCTGTAAACCTACAACACACTGATTTATAATGATAATTCACTGTTTTGTATGTTGAATGAGAGTCTCGAATAACGTAAGATTCTCTCATTTCAAGTCTGTTTATATTGAATCAAACAAACCCATTTGCTTGCACGGCATAAGCGGGGCTGGCGTGTGGGTAAAACTGTATAAGAAAGGAATGAAAATGGTTCTTATGAATCGTCTTAACGCAAGGGCTGTCGCAACATTGGGAGCTGGCAAATATAATGATGGTGCCGGCTTGATCCTCCATAAGCGTAAAGATGGTGGTGCTCAATGGCTTTATCGTTATACCATTCACGGTCGGCGCCGTGAAATGGGCTTGGGCGCCTTAAGACATGTCTCTTTAAAAAAAGCCCGTGAATTGGCAAACCAATGGCGTGCTGTTTTACATGAGGGTCGTGACCCCATTAAAGAACGCGATAAACAAAAGCGTGAGGCAATGCGTAATCTTCATTATTTAAAAAACATTGCTTTAGATGCTTTTGAAAGCCGTAAAGCTGAATTAAAAAGAGATGGTAAAGCTTGTGATTGGTTTTTACCATTACGCCTTCATATTCTCCCTAAATTGGGCTGTCTGCCCGTTTCAGAGATTACACAAACAGAGATACGCAATACCCTTGCTCCTATCTGGCATACAAAAGCTGCAACAGCAGAGAAAGCACTAAATCGTCTTAATCTTTGTCTCAAACATGCGGCTGCATTAGGGTTAGATGTTGATTTACAAGCAACAGAAAAAGCACGCGCGCTCTTAGGTAAACAACGTCATAAAACCACTAATAGACCTGCAATGGATTGGAAAGATGTTCCCGCCTTTTATCAGTTACTCTGTAAAACACAAAACATAACACAACTGGCTTTGCGCTTGCTTATCCTGACAGGCGTTCGTACCAACCCTTTGCGTCATATTCGTGAAGATCAGATTGAAGATGATGTATGGACTATTCCTGCTGAGAATATGAAAGGTTTGCGTGACGCTACAACAGAATTTCGCGTACCTCTATCATCTGAAGCGCTAAAAGTGATTAAACAAGCCCGTTGTATTTCCAAAAGTAATTTCATTCTGTCTTTTTCCGGTCGTGCTCCCCTTGCTGAGAATTGTATGGCAAAATATATGAGAGACAATAAACTTGAAGCCTGCCCGCATGGTTTTCGCTCTAGTTTACGCAATTGGCTTGCTGAAACAACCGATGCTCCCTATGAGGTCGCTGAAACCATTCTAAGTCATACAGTAGGAGGTAAAGTAGAGCGTGCCTATCGTCGGACTGACTATTTAGAACAGCGCCGCGTTTATATGGATAAATGGGCGGCTTATGTCACGGGTCAATCTTAAGATATGGGGTGAATAACCCCATGATCTGTGGATAACTTTCTCTCTCTTCTCTCTCATTCTCTCTCAATAAGACTCATAAATTATCACATCAGAAATTATATGATAAAATATTGTTTTCTATGAATAAAACATCTTTCTAAATGAACCAAAATGTGGTTAATAAATAGTTATGATTTGTTACCATTTTTTGATAGAAAGGATTTTAGTATGACAGAAAATGATATTCTTTTGACAGACCGTGAAAGTGCAAAATTGCTTCATATGAGTGTCTCAACATTCCGCCGTCATGTAACCAATGGCTCTCTCCCAAAACCTTTAAAATTTGGTTTTTTGTCCCGTTGGTTACAATCGGATCTTATCAATGTCATCGAGCAAGCAAAACAGCAACGTCAAAGTGACGCGGCATAAAAAAAACCTTGTCACGTAAGGACGGACAAGGCTTTCTCAAACTCATCACCCTAGAGATAGCACAATCCGTCCTGTGACGCAACGTTATAGGATTTACAATGATGTGTTCTTTTAAGAATGCGCAAGGTATCACACGTGCCTTGCGCGGGGTTTGGCATGGGCGTTATGGAACAGCCCGTTGCCCTGCTCATGATGATAGGCTGCCTAGTTTATCTATTTCTAATGGAAATGATGGGCGTTTATTGCTCTATTGTTATGCTGGCTGCTCTTTTAGAGAGATCATACAAGCGCTTATTAGAATTGGCTTGCTTGGAAAACAAGCTTATGCTCACACGCTCTCTTTCTCAAAACAGTTTTGTGCTGATCTCAAACGAGTAAAACAGAAAGCAGAGAGAGCAAAAGCAATTTGGCAACAAAGCCAACCAATCAAAAATACTTTAGCAGAAACCTATTTACGCATGCGGGGGATCATGTGTGATTTGCCTGCTGATTTACGCTTTTACGACAAATGTCTACACCCCTCTGGGGGTACATTGCCCGCGTTGATTGCTCTTGTTAAGGGGGCTGGCTCCTTTGCCATTCATAGAACCTTTTTAAAAAACAATGGCTGCAAAACAGATCAAAAACCAGCTAAAGCCATGTTGGGTTCTATCACGGGTGGTGGGGTGCATTTAAGTCAAGCCAATCCAAAACATCTGGTCATTTGTGAGGGCATTGAAACCGGTCTGGCTCTGCTGTCTGGGTTGTTAACAGAGCCCGTTGATTTATGGGCTTCTCTTTCAACCCTATGAAAATGCAAAATAGATATAAAATATCTATTCTAATAGTACCTATTGAAGAAACAGTAAAAATACATTACATTAGAACTACTTTGTAACACATTAAGTGGTCGTAAAATGGCTGAGACAACATTTACCTTTCGCGTCGATGATGTATTAAAAAATGAATTTTCCAAAGCAGCAAAGGCGTGTGATAGATCTGGTGCACAATTATTGCGCGATTATATGCGCGATATCGTAAAAGAACAAAAAGAAAAAAGTGCATACGATTTATGGTTTCGGGAACAAGTTCAATTAGGGATAAATTCTGCTAATGCAAGTGATATAATGTCTTCTGAAGAAATCGAAGCAGAAGCAAAAGAATGGCGCTTAAAGACACAAAGTAAACTAGATAGATCAACTTTATGAAGCTAATTTGGACACAAGTAGCACACGTTGACCGCAAAAAGATACGTGAATACATATCACAAGATAATCCTTCCGCTGCCTTAAAGTTTGATCAACTTTTATCTGAAAAAGTAGAAAAACTTGTTAAATTTCCTACCCTTGGTCGTTTAGGACGAATTGTAAATACACGTGAACTTATTGTACATCCAAATTATATCATGATTTATGATATTTCAAATGGCGTTGTGCGTATTTTACGTGTGCTCCATACAAAGAAAAAATTTCCTTAATCAACTGTATTTTTATTTATTTGCTAATTGAAGCAAATTATTTTCTACAATACTGCGCTCCGTATCAGTAAGTAATGATAGATTACTATTTTTATAATATTGCGAATATGATTGCATAATGCACTTTGCACACCGCTTAGTTTCTACTCGTAAAAATAATGATGATACTCTTGGTAAATGACGTTTTATCGTCAATGATGTGACCGTTGAAAAGCTTGGGGAACTCTTAAAAGAAAACCCCCGTGGTCTCTTAATGGTGCGTGATGAATTGGCTGGCTTTTTAGCCAATCTAGAAAGAAAGGAATATCAATCAGACCGCGCCTTTTATTTAACAGCTTTTAATGGCGATGATCAATTTACTTATGACCGTATAGAGCGTGGAACCATTTTTATCCCTTATGTCACTTTATCCATGATTGGAGGCATTCAACCTTCACGCATTATTCCGCTCATTCAAGCCATACACCGTGGAATAAACGATGACGGTTTATTGCAACGCTTTCAAATGATTGTCTGGCCCGATGACAATAAAGAGTGGCAATTGGTTGATAAACCGCCCAATCAAGAGGTCTGGCAAAAGTATGAAGGGGTATTTCGCTCTTTTCGTGATAAACGCTTAGGTTCTCCCGAACAACCACTGATCATGCGTTTTTCTGCTGAAGCACAAGTGAAGTTTTATGAATGGTTAGAGCATCTTCATAAAGAGGCAAAAGGAGGTAGTTACTCAGAAAGCTTACAATCGCATCTTTTAAAAATGCCAAAGACCATAGCAAGTCTTGCGTTGATTTTTGAACTTCTTGACACTGGTCGTTTAGAAATTGGACTCTATGCCATCACAACAGCGTTGCGTTGGACAAGTTATCTGTTAAGTCATGCCAAAAGACTTTATGCGGCGGGGGATACATTAACAGCAGAGCGTGCAAAATTAATTGTCGAGCGTTGTGATTGTTTACCCGATGTTTTTACAGCAAGGGATGTTTATAAACGTGATTGGAAATATTTAACAGACAATCAAACCGTTAAGCAAGCTTTAGAGCTTTTATGTCGTTGTAACTATATTCGTGAAATCTCTGGAGAGAATAACTCCCAAGGCGGTCGACCTACCATACGTTATGAATGGCACCCTTTAGTGAAAAGTCATAAGACATCACACTGAGGCAATTTGGAAATCTTATAAAACATTAAACAATAT
>NZ_JBHIRD010000036.1:0-7493 GCF_042196905.1 Bartonella sp. AA89HNZF | reverse complement strand
TGTAACCAACGGGATAAAAAGCCAAATTTTAAAGGTTTTGGGAGAGAGCCATTGGTTACATGACGGCGGAATGTTGAAACACTCATATGAAGCAATTTTGCACTTTCACGGTCAGTTAAAAGAATATCATTTTCTGTCATTCTAAAATCCTTTCTATCAAAAAATGGTAACAAATCATAACTATTTATTAACCACATTTTGGTTCATTTTTGAAGGTATTTTATTTATAGAAAACAATATTTTATCATATAAATTCTCATGTGATAATTTATGAGTCTTATTGAGAGAGAATGAGAGAGAAGAGAGCTAAAGTTATCCACAGATAATGGGGTTATTCACCCCATATTTTAGGTTTGACCCGTGACATAAGCCGCCCATTTATCCATATAGACACGGCGCTGTTCTAGATAATCAGTACGACGATAGGAGCGCTCTACTTGTCCTCCTACTGTATGACTTAGAATAGTTTCAGCGACCTCATAGGGGGCATCGGTTGTTTCTGCTAGCCAATCGCGTAAACTAGAGCGAAAACCATGCGGGCAGGCTTCAAGTTTATTGTCTCTCATATATTGAGCCATACACTTCTCAGCGAGGGGACCGCGACCTTTAGCAGAAAAAAAGAAATCATTACGAGAAAGCAATCGTGCTTGTTTTAAAATGTCTAATGCTTCAGTTGATAAAGGCACGCGAAATTCTTTTGTTGTATCACGCTTGCCTTTCATATTTTCAGCAGGTATGGTCCATATATCCCCATCAATTTGATCTTTATGAATATGACGTAAAGGATTGGTACGAACACCTGTCAGAATAAGCAAACGCAAAGCCAGTTGTGTTATGGTTGATGCTTCACAGAGTGTTTTATAAAAAGCCGGAACCTCTCTCCAATCCATGGCTGGTCTATTAGTGACCTTATGGCGTTGTTTTCCTAAGAGAGCTTTTGCTTTTTCTACAGCTTGTAAATCAACATCTACACCTAATGCAGCCGCATGTTTGAGACAAAGATTAAGACGTATCAATGCTGTTCGAGCAATTACAGCCTTTGTATGCCAAATGGGAGAAAGGGTATTGCGTATCTCTGTTTGCGTAATCTCTGAAACGGGTAAACAGCCTAATTTAGGGAGAATATGAAGGCGTAAAGGTGTAAACCATTTACCATTTTTACCATCACCTTTTAATTCAGCTTTACGAGTTTCAAAAGTATCTAGTGCAATATCTTTTAAGTAATGGAGATTGCTTATTGCCTCACGCTTTTGTTTTTCACGTTCTTTAATAGGGTCACGCCCTTCACGTAAAACAGCCCGCCACCCAGTTGCCAATTCACGGGCTTGTTTTAAAGAGACATCTCTTAAAGCACCCAAGCCCATTTCGCGACGCCGCCCATGAATGGTATAACGATACAGCCATTGAGCACCTCCATCTTTACGCTTATGAAGAAGCAAGCCGGCACCATCATTATATTTGCCAGTTCCCAATGTTGCGACAGATCTTGCATTAAGACGATTCATAAGAACCATTTTTACTCCTTTCTGCTATAGTTTTTACCCACACGTCAGCCCCGCTTGTGGTGTGCAAGCAAGTGATATGAATTGATTCAAGATACACAGATTTAAGATGAGAGAATCTTACGTTATTCAGGGTTCTCATTCAATATGAATAACGCTAGATTATGATTATAAATCAATGCCTTGAACGCTTGTTGAATGCCGTTGGTTTGAAAGCGAGCGATATTACAAAGCGCCCGATTTAAGCACTGGAGAACTTCGTGATTATAGCGAGGAAGAATTTAAGCAGCTCCAGTGCATGATGCCCGATATTCAAGGGGCAGCTTTCAATAAAAAGGTTGTAAGACGTGCTTTTTTAGGGAGAAAGTTGCTTGAATCCCCCGATCAACCTTTAGTTCCAGCTGGTCAATTGGGTTGGGAGTGTATAACGGGGTATTTTGACAAGATAGAACGGCAATTTTATGGGGTTGTGCGCCCGACAAAAGATCCACAACGGTGGGCGAATAAATATTTTAGTCAAGTGATGTATATCCTTAATAGCCAATCCAAAGGGGGGCTTATTGTCGAGGAAGGGGCGTTTAAGGACATCAGGCAGGCTATGCAAGATTGGGCGCGGGCTGATGCGTTGCTAGTTGCTGAAGATGGCGCTCTTGCAGAAGGCAAGATACAACCAAAGCCTGTAGCACAGTTTCCAGAGGGCTTTTTCCAGCTGTTTAATGAAGCTAAGGAAGCAATTAATCAAGTTACGGGCTTATCGCCTGAGTTTATCGGGACGAGAGAAGTCTCACAAGCAGGGATTTTAGAAGCACAACGGCGTCAATCTAGTCTTAACCTGCTTGCTTGTCTGTTTGATGGTTTACGTTTGTACCGCAAGCGGCAAGGTAAGATTATTTTGCACTTGATACAGAATTACTTGTCCGATGGTCGTTTGGTACGGATATCTGGTGAGGAGAATGCGCAATATATTCCATTGACGCGTGAAGAAGTAACGAGTGTCGAGTATGACATTGTTGTCGATGATGCTCCAACCAGCCCGAATGAGAAAGAGCGCACCTTTGGTATCATCACACAGCTGCTCCCATTGCTTCAAAATGCGATTACGCCGGATATTATGCTTGATCTACTTCGTTATTCTCCATTGCCTGCGTCATTGCTTAATCGTGTGAGTGAGAAGATGCAACAGCAGCAAATGGCACAACAAGCCCAACAACAGCAAATGAATCCGGAACAAGAAATGAAGTTGCAGGAAAAGCAGCAAGATATTGCGGCTAAAAGTCAGATGCAACAGATGGATTTACAAGGCAAGCAGATTGAATTGGTCATGCGTCAAAAGAGAGCAGAATTGGAAGCTGAATTGATGCAACAGAAGCATGAGCTTGAACGGGAGCGTATTCTTAATGAACGAGCGCAAAATCAAATCATGCGTGAAAGAGCGGCAACATACAGAGGAAGAAGCATTTGAGAGAGGTTAGAGAATGAATGCAGAAATGAACGAAGCTATGAATGAAGATTACAGAGTTGGAGCACCGGTCTTTGATGATGAGAGCTCTTTTGATGCTGGCACTTATGATGGTGAAACGATTGATAATGATGACATTACGTCTCCAGAGCCGGTTGCACAGCCCGTTGAAAAGCCTTCAGAGATTGTTCCTAGTATAGAACAGCAGCGTATGGAGCAACAAGCCAAACAAGCTCGTGAAGCGCTTGTCAAGCTTTATGAACCCCAGTCCCAGACGCCAATGGTTGAAGGTGAAAATGCACCCCCAGACCCTACACAAGACATTATTGGCTATATGAGTTGGATGGGAAAAAAGATTCGAGAGCAGGATGCGTATATTAGGGAACAGAAAGAAGCGCTAAGACAAGCTGAGGAACAGCAGCAGCATGATATACGTCTTGGTGAATTTTTTAATAATTCTGTTAAGTCGTTTCAAAATAAATCCAGTGATTTTGGTGATGCGGCAAATTTTCTTTATGAGAAGCGTGCGAAGGAATTGAGTTCTTGGTCGTCACTTTATCCTGAGTATGCAGATCCAAACACAATTTCTGAGATCATAAGGAATGAATTGCGTACGATTGTAGCGACTTGTGCACAAAGAGATCTCAATCCGGCAGAAGAAATTTATAGAATAGCGCAAAACCTTGGCTATCAGATTCAAGATATTGATTTATAATGATAATTTAGCGTTATTCATATTGAGTTAGAATCCCGAATAACGGAAGATTCTCTCATTTCAAACCTGCTTATCTTGAATCAATCAAAACCACTCATTTGCACATAACAAGTGGGATGAGTGTGTGGATCAAATTTGTATAAGAAAGGATTTAAAAATGGCTCTTATGAACCGTCTTAATGCAAGATCTGTCGCAACATTGGGGGCTGGAAAATATAATGATGGTGCCGGCTTGCTTCTTCATAAGCGTAAAGATGGAGGTGCTCAATGGATTTACCGTTATACTATTCATGGACGTCGTCGTGAAATGGGCTTGGGAGCGTTGCGAGATGTCTCTTTAAAACAAGCCCGTGAATTGGCAACTGGGTGGCGTTCGGTTTTACGTGAGGGTCGTGACCCCATTAAAGAACGCAATAAACAAAAGCGTGAAGCAATAAGCAATCTCCATTATTTAAAAGATATTGCCGTGGATGCTTTTGAAAGTCGTAAAGCTGAACTCAAGAATGATGGTAAAGATGGAGATTGGTTTTTACCATTACGCCTTCATATTCTCCCTAAATTAGGTTGTCTGCCGGTTTCTGAGATTACACAAACTGAGATACGCAACACTATTGCCCCTATCTGGCATACAAAAGCTGTTACAGCGCGTAGAGCTCTCATTCGTCTCAATCTTTGTCTCAAACATGCGGCTGCTTTGGGTTTAGATGTTGATTTACAAGCAGTAGAAAAAGCACGCGCTCTCTTAGGCAAACAACGCCATAAAATCAAAAACTTACCTGCAATGGATTGGAAAGATGTTCCCGCTTTTTATAAAACGCTTTGCCAAACAACAAACCCCACACAACTGGCTTTGCGTTTGCTTATCCTTACAGGGGTTCGTACCAATCCCTTGCGTCATATTCGTGAAGATCAGATTGATGGGGATATATGGACTATTCCTGCTGAAAATATGAAAGGAAAGCGCGATGCTACAACAGAATTTCGCGTCCCCTTATCATCAGAGGCAATGAAAGTGATAGAACAAGCCCGTTGTATCTCTAAAAGTAATTTCATCTTTTCTTTTTCTAGTCGGGCTCCTATTTCACCTATGGTTATGTCAAAGTATATGAGAGACAATAACCTTGAAGCCTGCCCCCATGGTTTTCGTTCTAGTTTACGCAATTGGCTTGCTGAAACAACCGATGCTCCCTATGAAGTCGCTGAAACTATTCTAAGTCATACAGTCGGAGGACAAGTAGAGCGTGCTTATCGTCGTACGGACTATCTAGAACAGCGCCGTGTCTATATGGATAAATGGGCGGCTTATGTCACGGGTCAATCTTAAGATATGGGGTGCATAACCCCATGATCTGTGGATAACTTTCTCTCTCTTCTCTCTCATTCTCTCTCAATAAGACTCATAAATTATCACATCAGAAATTATATGATAAAATATTGTTTTCTATGAATAAAACATCTTTCTAAATGAACCAAAATGTGGTTAATAAATAGTTATGATTTGTTACCATTTTTTGATAGAAAGGATTTTAGTATGACAGAAAATGATATTCTTTTGACAGACCGTGAAAGTGCAAAATTGCTTCATATGAGTGTCTCAACATTCCGCCGTCATGTTACCAATGGCTCTCTCCCAAAACCTTTAAAATTTGGTTTTTTGTCCCGTTGGTTACAATCGGATCTTATCAATGTCATCGAGCAAGCAAAACAGCAACGTCAAAGTGACGCGGCATAAAAAAAACCTTGTCACGTAAGGACGGACAAGGCTTTCTCAAACTCATCACCCTAGAGATAGCACAATCCGTCCTGTGACGCAACGTTATAGGATTTACAATGATGTGTTCTTTTAAGAATGCGCAAGGTATCACACGTGCCTTGCGCGGGGTTTGGCATGGGCGTTATGGAACAGCCCGTTGCCCTGCTCATGATGATAGGCTGCCTAGTTTATCTATTTCTAATGGAAATGATGGGCGTTTATTGCTCTATTGTTATGCTGGCTGCTCTTTTAGAGAGATCATACAAGCGCTTATTAGAATTGGCTTGCTTGGAAAACAAGCCTTTTTTGATAAAGCTTATGATCAGACGCTTTCTTTCTCAAAACAGTTTTGTGCTGATCTCAAACAAGCAAAAAGGAAAGCAGAGAGAGCAAAAGTAATTTGGCAACAAAGCAAACCAATCAAAAATACTTTAGCAGAAATCTATTTACGCATGCGTGGGATCACGTGTGACTTATCTCCTTATTTACGCTTTTACGACAAATGTCCACACCCCTCTGGGGTTACACTGCCCGCGTTGATTGCTCTTGTTAAAGGGACTGGTTCTTATGCATTTGAATTTTCCCCATAACAAAGCGCGTCTCACCATTGCAATGGATGGGGATGATGCGGGTCGTAAAACAGTTTCACCCTAGCAAAGCGTGCCTATAATAATGCCCCTTTAAATAAAGAAAAACGGCATTTTTGAACTACATAACATCATAATTAAACACAATACAAATAAATAAGGATAAAATAGTATATAATTTTGTCACATATTACCAATACAAAATCGCATATTATATCATTGTTCTAATAAGATAGATAATACCATTAAATATAATACATATTGATACAATAAAAAGAATCATTCATAAAATGCGTGAATAATCTAAATAATAAGAAAAAAATGACTCCTCTAGTAATATTGATAGCTGTAATACTTTGTTTGCTATATGCTTATTGGCGTTATTATGAATTTAAAAAGTGGGCGTTTTTTCCATCTTTGTTAATAGTTGTAGGCTCTACTACAATATTCTTTCTTTTAGCAGTAGATTATCCTGTGGAAGAGGCTTGCAAACCAATTCACATAGGACATGATCATAATTCAACTCTTCATTGCATTATTAGTGATATATATGAAGATCTTAGTTATATTTTAAGAGAAGGACATGGTGTTGAAATAGTAATTTTTTGTTTAGTGTTTTCAATTATATCTCTATGTGATAAAATTAAAGAACGAAATATTGGTCGTGATAAAGAAAACGACAGCTAAAATGCAGCAATGATTATAATGGTCCATGGCAATAATTTTCTTAAAGTATGTAATTACACGTTTTTACAAAAAATGGTCGTACTTAATTTAACTACCTTTTAATTGTGTTAAAAACTATTCGGTCATAAATTATTAAATCTATTTATCTTTTGCCTTCAAAAATGTTGCTATCTATACTTTATATAGTTTATCTATGATTATTAGTAATGGGATTCGTATAGCTTCAAAATAGCACGGTGATTGAAAAATTGTTCCAATCTCTGTAATAGCTCATTATTAGAAAGCATTTAGCTATGAAACACCAGCTATTTTTCTCTCTATAGCTTTCAAAAGTATGGTATCAAAAATGAAGCAACTAGAAAAAAGAAACCTACAAAATATTCAAGAATAAAAACAATAAATAAGCCATTGCTATTTTCTCTAAATCTTTTGAAATTAAAAGGACAGTGATAAGCTTTTTTCTAAAGAAACGCCTATTGGCAATGATATCATAGTAGAAAAACTTAAGAGTTTGCTTAATAGAAATTTGCATGAACTTTTTTATTGGTTATTAGATATCTTTACTTTACGCGATATTCATCAAAGAAGTTGGACTTCTTTAAAAGATAATCAAACCGTTAAGCAAGCTTTGGAGCTTTTATGCCGTTGTAACTATATTCGTGAAATCTCTGGAGAGAATAACTCCCAAGGCGGTCGACCTACCATACGTTATAAATGGCACCCTTTAGTGAAAAGTCATAAGACATCACACTGAGGCAATTTGGAAATCTTATAAAACATTAAACAATAT
>NZ_JBHIRD010000035.1:0-5000 GCF_042196905.1 Bartonella sp. AA89HNZF | reverse complement strand
GGAGAGCACCTGCTTTGCAAGCAGGGGGTCGTCGGTTCGATCCCGTCCGGCTCCACCACTTTAATCGGTCATCATCATGTTGTAAGAACACGGTTTAGTAAGAGGTTTTTAGCCTTTTGCTTGTTCTATTGAAATTGTGAAGAGAAGATATATTCAGACATGTTCCTTTTTAAGGTTCCTTCTGAGGTGCAAGTTTTTTGTTAAGAAAAATACTTTCTTGGGAAAATGCTTGTTGTCAAAAAAAGGTTTTGGAAAACAGATTTTAAAAAAGATCTTGAAAGAAAAACCTTTCTTCCGAAGAGGAAATCTTAATTTAGAAAAAGAGACATGTGTCGCAAGGGAATGCTCAAAACCCTTGCTTATGATTGGAAGCTTAACCGCGCCATTGAATATATCTCGAGAAGCTGGTCTTTTCTGCTGATATTTGGTTTGTTTTGCGCTTTATTTTGCACAAGATAAAGAGAAGCAGACAAACCGTGAATGAATATTGGCAATGAGAACGATCAAGTGTCTTAAGGGCATTTGGTGGATGCCTTGGCATGCACAGGCGATGAAGGACGTGATACGCTGCGATAAGCTACGGGGAGGTGCGAATACCCTTTGATCCGTAGATTTCCGAATGGGGCAACCCACCTTTGATGGCTAGAAAAATTAAGCTGTTTTTTAAAACAGTTTAGTTTTCTAGTCGTCAGATAAAGGTATCTACACCTGAATAAAATAGGGTGTAAGAAGCAAACGCAGGGAACTGAAACATCTAAGTACCTGTAGGAAAGGACATCAAACGAGACTCCGTTAGTAGTGGCGAGCGAACGCGGACCAGGCCAGTGGCTTGAATTAAGAAAAGTAGAAACGACTGGAAAGTCGTACCAAAGAGGGTGATAGTCCCGTATACGTAAATCTGATTTAAGTCCTAGAGTAGGGCGGGACACGTGAAATCCTGTCTGAACATGGGTCGACCACGATCCAAGCCTAAGTACTCGTGCATGACCGATAGCGCACCAGTACCGTGAGGGAAAGGTGAAAAGTACCCCGACAAGGGGAGTGAAATAGTACCTGAAACCGAATGCCTACAAACAGTCGGAGCCCAAGATTCGTTCTGGGTGACGGCGTACCTTTTGTATAATGGGTCAGCGACTTAGTCTAACGAGCAAGCTTAAGCCGGTAGGTGTAGGCGTAGCGAAAGCGAGTCTGAATAGGGCGTTCAGTTCGTTGGATTAGACCCGAAACCGAGTGATCTAGCCATGAGCAGGCTGAAGGTAAGGTAACACTTACTGAAGGGCCGAACCCGTATCTGTTGCAATAGATTGGGATGACTTGTGGCTAGGGGTGAAAGGCCAATCAAACTCGGAAATAGCTGGTTCTCCGCGAAATCTATTTAGGTAGAGCGTTAGTCGAATTCTCCAGGGGGTAGAGCACTGGATGGGCTAGGGGTCCTCACCGGATTACCAAACCTAACCAAACTCCGAATACCTGGAAGAACTAACTAGCAGACACACGGCGGGTGCTAACGTCCGTCGTGGAGAGGGAAACAACCCTGACCACCATCTAAGGTCCCCAAGTTATGGCTAAGTGGGAAAGGATGTGAGGATCCCAAAACAACCAGGATGTTGGCTTAGAAGCAGCCACCATTTAAAGAAAGCGTAACAGCTCACTGGTCTAAATAAGGGTCCCTGCGCCGAAAATGTAACGGGGCTAAAGCCATACACCGAAGCTGTGGATTTACTCCTTTTGGAGTAAGTGGTAGCGGAGCGTTCCGTAAGCCTGTGAAGGGAGACTCGTGAGAGCTCCTGGAGGTATCGGAAGTGAGAATGCTGACATGAGTAACGATAAAGGGAGTGAGAGACTCCCTCGCCGAAAGTCCAAGGGTTCCTGCTTAAAGTTAATCTGAGCAGGGTGAGTCGGCCCCTAAGGCGAGGCCGAAAGGCGTAGTCGATGGGAACCACGTTAATATTCGTGGACCTGTGGGTAGTGACGGATTGCGTATATTGTAAGATCTTATTGGATTGATCTTGCAGTGAAGCAGTTCCAGGAAATAGCTCCCACATATAGACCGTACCCCAAACCGACACAGGTGGACTGGTAGAGAATACTAAGGCGCTTGAGAGAACTACGTTGAAGGAACTCGGCAAATTGCACGCGTAACTTCGGAAGAAGCGTGACCCTTTAGCGGGCAACCGTTAGAGGGTGGCACAAACCAGGGGGTAGCGACTGTTTACCAAAAACACAGGGCTCTGCGAAGTCGCAAGACGACGTATAGGGTCTGACGCCTGCCCGGTGCTGGAAGGTTAAGAGGAGATGTGCAAGCATTGAATTGAAGCCCCAGTAAACGGCGGCCGTAACTATAACGGTCCTAAGGTAGCGAAATTCCTTGTCGGGTAAGTTCCGACCTGCACGAATGGCGTAACGACTTCCCCGCTGTCTCCAACGTAGACTCAGTGAAATTGAATTCCCCGTGAAGATGCGGGGTTCCTGCGGTTAGACGGAAAGACCCCGTGCACCTTTACTATAGCTTTACACTGGCATTTGTGTCTGTATGTGTAGGATAGGTGGTAGACTTTGAAGCAGGGGCGCTAGCCTTTGTGGAGTCATCCTTGAAATACCACCCTTACCGATATGGATGTCTAACCGCAGTCCGTTATCCGGATTCGGGACCGTGTATGGTGGGTAGTTTGACTGGGGCGGTCGCCTCCTAAAGAGTAACGGAGGCGCGCGATGGTAGGCTCAAAACGGTCGGAAATCGTTTGTTGAGTGCAATGGCATAAGCCTGCCTGACTGTGAGACTGACAAGTCGAGCAGAGTCGAAAGACGGTCATAGTGATCCGGTGGTCCCGTGTGGAAGGGCCATCGCTCAACGGATAAAAGGTACGCCGGGGATAACAGGCTGATGACCCCCAAGAGTCCATATCGACGGGGTTGTTTGGCACCTCGATGTCGACTCATCGCATCCTGGGGCTGGAGCAGGTCCCAAGGGTATGGCTGTTCGCCATTTAAAGCGGTACGTGAGTTGGGTTCAGAACGTCGTGAGACAGTTCGGTCCCTATCTGCCGTGGGTGTTGGAATATTGACAGGACCTGTCCCTAGTACGAGAGGACCGGGATGGACGTATCTCTGGTGGACCTGTTGTGGCGCCAGCCGCATAGCAGGGTAGCTATATACGGACGAGATAACCGCTGAAGGCATCTAAGCGGGAAACTCACCTGAAAACAAGTATTCCCTGAGAACCGTGGTAGACCACCACGTTGATAGGTCAGGTGTGGAAGTGTGGTAACACATGAAGCTTACTGATACTAATCGTTCGATCGACTTGATCGTTCTCATTTCCCATATTCTTTCTTTAAATATAAAAATTCCAGCTTCTCATCATTCATGCTTTTTGCTGACTTGGTGGTTATGGCGGAGTGAACGCACCCGATCCCATCCCGAACTCGGCCGTGAAACGCTCCAGCGCTGATGGTACTTTGCCTTAAGGCACGGGAGAGTAAGTCGCCGCCAGGTCTGCTAAAGGCATGATAGATAACAATTCAAAATAAAAATATAACGATAAATATCAAGGCTCAATACTGAGAGTAGACAATAAAAAAATCTTGTCTTAAAATATATAGCGCGGGGTGGAGCAGCCCGGTAGCTCGTCAGGCTCATAACCTGAAGGCCGCAGGTTCAAATCCTGCCCCCGCAACCACTTCTTAATAGTTAACCATATAATATTCCCTAGCATTCCCGTAATAGTAACTTGACTCTTCTCAATCTAAACAGAAATATGCCAAACGCAGAGAATAATCTGCTCAATAAGCCTCATTAAAAAAGCTTATAAAATTAAAAAAAATCCATACTATTGTCTCTTTACATTGCAAACCTTCTAAAGGCATCAATGAAATATCATAGATAAACGAGACCTTGTATCAAAAAAACATCTCATTTTACTCTTCTAAAGTTCAAAAAAATAACAAAATCTCTCTCTCAACATACCGTGAAAACAAATCATGCCAAAAAAAGACCTATGAGCGGCTTTGGGGCTGGATCGGATTCTTCTCATCCCTAAAAGAACGCAATAGGACTCATAAGGGGTATGCTACTAATGAAGCAGAGATAGGCAGAGAATGCTTTCTTCTCTCTAAAACGATAAATCTAAAAGCTCTTCTTAATACTGGAAAACAAAAATAGCATCAAGCTCTGAAAATAAAAGCAGGCAGAAACGTGTCGTAGCGTCTAAACGCATGGAGTGAAATGCTAATCCTCGAAACTCTTCTCACGTAACAGAGACATAATCGAAAACGCTATGGAAAAAGGAGAAAACGTACGAGCGCGTAAATACCCGTAGAGTTATGCTGAGGAGATATAAGAGCACTCGCAACTCTGCCCTGCGTAAAAAACGCAATGCAGAAATAGGGGACACTCCGCTAAACATTATGCCCTCTGAAACAACTAGAAAAAAGAGCGTAGAGGTGTATGTAATTCACACACAGAAACACTCCTCAAAAACTAAATCTAAGCTCAGCTTCTCTCTCTTTTACGATATCCCTCCCTTTGTCCTATGTGTGCCTGTATATCTTCATCCTTAAAACAATCTGCTAACTTTTTGTAACAAAAAACTGCACATAATTCCTTGACCTCCAAACTATCTATATCCCTAAATACTAAGGCGGATTTTTACTTAGAAAGCTTTTGGAGAAAGCTTTTGGGGAAAGCTTTTGGGGTACTGAGCCTATGCCTATGATCTGTGGGGGCAGTGCTTTGCGGCTCAGATAGAGAAATAACAGCTTTTTACACTATCCTAACATACATAAAGCAACCTTAAGAGAAAAAACTCTAAAAGTTACATATCCCTATCCTTGGCGCAATGGACTATCTGTTTTGAAAGAGACATCTCACATTATCTCTTGGACATCTGCTCTAGCCCCATTTACCGTTTCTAGGGTGACATGTTCTTTAAAGAATTAATGATTTTTGCGATCTTTTTTAGAAACCAGCGTAATGAGGGAGAAAGTATGCCGTGAGAAAAA
>NZ_JBHIRD010000034.1:1225-8315 GCF_042196905.1 Bartonella sp. AA89HNZF | reverse complement strand
TTGAAGATGCCAATAAGTATACGGATGAGAAAATTAGTGGTCTTGTCAATGATGGTGTTAACGAGTCGAAATCCTATGCGGATATGAAGTTTGAGACATTGAATTATGCTATTCAGGATGTTCGGAAAGAAGCAAGACAAGCTGCTGCTATTGGTCTAGCAGTATCTAATTTAAGCTATGACGATACACCGGGAAAATTAAGTTTTTCACTTGGTACGGGTGTATGGCGCAGTCAATCTGCACTTGCTATTGGAGCTGGTTATATGTCTGAAAATGGAAGATTTCGCTCTAACGTATCTGCAACAAGTGCTGGGGGACATTGGGGGGTAGGTGCTGGATTTAGGGTAACACTGAATTAATAATAGAAAATTCGAAATAAACTTTCCTTCTCTTATCAAATGCGTTACATGTGCCATTTAAAGAGAAGGAAAGTTATTTTTATCATAAATGAATAGCAATAAAAGATAAGGGCGTATTTCGAGTAAAAATATATTTTTTATTGTGAAATTTTATATGAAAAAATCATTTATCATCTCCAAAAGGAATTATTTGAGTAATCGATATTTATTTTTAAGAGAGTTTTTCCTTCTTGTCTCATCAGACAAGGGGAAAAATTTTATAAGAAGTGATATTTTACACAGAAATTCATAGAGTAGTATACTTGTAAAATTTTATAATAATATATTCTGTAATAATAATCTTAATGGGACTAATTAACAAAAAAATCACAAATGCAAAGTGATGTTTTCATATAAATTAACAGCATACGTGTAACCGCACAATATTTGAAAACTATACAGTTTATAGTTTATAATAGAATATCCACTGGGGATATCCTTAAAGAAATAAAAAATCTCATTTTTTCCTTGCTATTTTTTAATAATCTGTATAAAGTGCGAAAAATTAATTAAAGGAAACTAGAAATCTTCTCGCAAAGCGGGGTGCGGTAAGTTATGGCAAAATTACAAAATCACAATTATCTGATCTCAAAAAGCTTTAAGAGATATAAATATGAAACTCAGGGGTATCTCGCTTATTTTTACGGCAGAAGCGTAATAACCCTACAAAAAATGCTCTAAATTACTCAGCAAACAACTTAACTAACTTCCGCAATAAACATCTTTTATTGCCTCTTAAACACACAACACCTAATAATAGTACACAAACATGTTTCTTCTACACTTCGTTCACCTTTCTTCACCTTTAAATTTAAAGGATCTGCTAAAGAAAACCCCACCTCCTTAAAGGAGGATAAATAAAAACCTTATTAATTGGACTATCGATCCCGTCGACTACTATATCATTGATATCTTAGATAGTCCTCTTCCGCATTATGACAACCCTAATCTTTTATAAAACAAAAAAATAATCTCTGGAGCTTAGTAGCACCGGAATGTGTCTTTTTAATGTTTTTAATATCTTTTTCTTACTTAGAGGATTTATTATGAAAAAAATATATACCACACCACGCACGCTAGCAGTGAGTAATTTAAAAAAATCTTGCTCACCTTATCGATTACCTTTTATTAAAACGCTTTCATTGGTTTCGGTAGCTGTCTTTTTATCCGGTGCTTCTCCTGTTTCTGCTTGTGATGCGTGGGGCAATATATCGCAGTATTTTGGTGCTGGTACAAATGTACTTAAAGATATTGCACCAACTTATATAATTAACGGTAAAGTGTACAGAGATGTTGGCTCTGCATTATATGGTTTGGAACGTGAAGTTGTGGGCAATAATCTTGTTAAGCAAGATAGCTCAGGGCTTATTACAATTGGTGCGAATGCACGTGGCAATAGAATAAGCATTGAAAATAGCTCTCATGAATTGAGGACTCTTACTGGTGTTAATAATGGTGTGATTTCGCCATTCTCGTCTGATGCAGTTAATGGCTCCCAACTTTTTACTCTAGGCCTTGCTGTTTCTAGCTATTTTGGTGGTGGTGCTGGATTTGATAGAGTAAAATGGACGCCTCCTACTTTTAAAGTTAAGGTTTTTGATAAGGATGGTAATGGAGCTGAAAAGAGCTATCATAATGTTGCAGATGCCTTTACAGGCGTAAATAGCTCTTTCACGAATCTTGATAAAAAGATTGAAAATGTAGTCGTTAATGTGGCAGGGAACAACCTTGTTAAGCAAGATGATACGGGACTTATTACCATTGGTGGAAAAGTAAATGGAACGAGGGTAAGTATTGCAAATATTGATAATGCGGTACGGACTCTTTCAGGTGTTAATGCTGGTTCTATTACAGCAACATCGACTGATGCAATCAATGGTTCTCAACTTTATTCCATGAGCAATGTCGTTGCAGGCTATTTGGGTGGTGGTGCTGGCTATAAAGATGGAAATTGGAGTGCTCCTACTTTTACAGTTAAGGTCTTTGATAAGGATGGTAATGGAGCTGAAAAGAGCTATCATAATGTTGCAGATGCCTTTACAGGCGTAAATAGTTCTTTCACGAATCTTGATAAAAAGATTGAAAATATAGTCATTAATTCGGCAGGGAATAACCTTGTTAAGCAAAATAGCGCTGGACTTATTACGATTGGTGGAAATGAAGCTGGTAATAGAATAGATATTGCAAACAGTGTAAATGCTCCACGAATTCTCTCTGGGGTTAGGGGTGGTGCATTTACAGCAACATCGACCGAAGCAGTAAATGGTGGCCAGCTTTATTTTATGGCTCAGGCATTTGCGAGTTATTTCGGCGGTGGTGCTGGATATGATGACTCTGGAACGTGGAATGATCCTACTTTTATAGTTAAAACCTTTGATAAGGCTGGTAATGAGGCTGAGAAAAGCTATAAGAACGTTGCAGATGCATTTGCTGGTGTAAATAGAGCTTTAACAACTTTGAATCTTGGTATTGTTGAGATAAATAATGGCCTTGGTATTGGTGAAACAGATGTTCCACCGGGGGATGATTATAGGAAGAATATTACAGCCGGCTTTCCTTTTATGAGAAGCTCACCTGTTGCCATGAATGGGGAGGAAGATTCAACCCCGATAACTATTGCTTCTTACTCACCATTAACTCAAGTAAGTTTTTTGAGTAGTAAAGGTAAAACTCGGCGTCTTTTTAATATTTCTGCTGGTGATATCTCAGAACAATCAACTGATGCGATAAATGGTTCACAACTTTATGCTATGAGCAATGTCGTTGCTCGTTATTTTGGTGGTGGTGCTGAGTATAAAGATGGAAACTGGAGTGCTCCTAATTTTACAGTTAAAGCCTTTGATATGGATGGTAATGAGACTGAGAATATTTATACGAATGTTGCAGATGCATTAGCTGGTGTAAATAGTGCTTTAACAACTTTGAATCTCGGTATTATTGATATAAATAGTCGCCCTGGCATTGTTGAAGTGTATTATCCACCGAAGAATGATGATAGGAAGAATATTACAGCTGGCTTTCCTTTTACGAAAAGCTCACGTCTTATAAGAAGCTTACCTTTTGTCATAGATGAGGCGGAAAATGCTATGGATGAGGAAGATAATTCAACCACGGTAACTGTTGCTCCTAGGGAAATGTTAGAAAAGTCAACTTATGAGGTGACTGACAATCAGTTTTCACAGATGAGTAACAGGGTAACAGAAGTTGAAAGCAAGGTAAACAGCGTTACAAACAGGGTAACAAACATTGAAAAAAAGGTGGATGTTGCGGTTAGCTATGATACTGATGATAGCGGAAAGAAAACCAATAGCATCACTCTAAAAGGTGTCGATGACAGTGAGCCTGTTTTGATTACTAATGTTAAAGATGGAGAAATTAAAGAAGACTCTAAGGACGCAGTGAATGGTGGTCAGTTATACAAGCATACCGAGGAGCAGATGAAGATAGTTCTTAATGATGCGAACAAATATACGGCTGATCAAGTCAGTAAAGGTGTTAACGAGGCGAAGTCCTATACCGATATGAAGTTTGACGCACTAAGTTATGATATTACGAATGTGCGCAAAGAGGCAAGGCAAGCAGCAGCGATTGGTTTGGCAGTGTCTAATTTACGTTACTTCGATGATCCAGGATCTGTGAGTGTTTCATTTGGTGGCGGTTTTTGGCGTGGACAATCTGCCTTTGCGATTGGTGCAGGTTATACATCTGAAGATGGCAAGATTCGTTCTAATCTATCAGCTACCAGTGCTGGTGGTCAGTGGGGTGTAGGTGGTGGAATAACTCTAAAATTAAAATAACACCAGAGAATATGAAAAACTACAATTTAAGCGAAGTTTCGCCCTTGTCTTATCAGACAAGGGCGAATTTATATTATCAGAGTAATATACTTATAAAGTCTCATCACAATATATTCTATAGGAATAATTTTAGTGAGATTGAATTGAGTAAAAAATGAAGCGCTTTAATAAAAATTTTACAAATGCAGAGTAATATTATCATATAAATTGATAGAGTGCATAATTGCACAATATTTTAAAACTGTACGTTTTATAATTTCATTAATAAAAAATATCCATTGGGGGGATATGCTTAAAGAAACAAAAAAATCTCACTTTTTACTATTTTAATTATTTTCTCTGTACACAGCAGTGGCAATGAAGGCAATGAAACTAAGACTCATTTTGGACAAAACGGAGATACCTCAAACTGACTGTAAAACAGAACCTCTACATAAGTCTATAACGCGTAAAAGTTATGAATTTTTATTATAGAGAATTTTACGTTACATAAATCAGAAAGACTCATTCTGTAAAAATAATTAAATTCATTTTTCTCCTTGCTATTTTGTTTAAAATTCTATAAGACTCATTCTGGAACAAACAGAACAAAAAAATTCTCGCAAAGGGAGGTGCGGAAAGTTATGAAAGAATCACACGATTATCGTCATTTTGCTCTAAAAGCTTTCAAGGAAAATAACTCGAGAAATCAAGAAACAAATCACTTGTTCTTGTGATAAAACCACAATAATCCTATAAAAGTTTTACCTGAACTTATCACAGGGTCTAAATGACCTAAACCTTTCCCTCATAAATATTCACTGTCCATTAAGCATACAAAACGAACTCTTTTATTTCAAATAACTATAAATCACACATCTAACAGTAGCGTACAAATATGCCCCTTTCATTCTCTATTCTTACCCACAAATTCAGAAATTACTACAAACAAACATTGCTTAAAGGCAGAATAAACCAAAACCTCACTAACCAAACTATTAATCAACGTTAATCGTAATCTCATCGGAGTTCTAATCTGCTCCTTTCAATCTTTGCGAAAAACCTAAGCTTTATAAAGAACAGACGAAAAACAAATCCTCAAATTACCTTTAGTGCTGAAATATGTCTTTTTAATGTTCTTGATATATTTTTCTTACTTGGAGAATTTATTATGAAAAAATTATGTACCACATCAAAGGCGCCAGTGGTGAATGGTTTTAAAAATTCTTGCTTGTTTTATCAATTACCTTTTATTAAAGCACTTTCAGTGATTGTTTTTTTATCAACCCTTTTTCCTGTTTCTGCTACTGCTCATATTGTAAATGACGTATCAAACGATTTTAGTGGTGCTACAAATGTGCTTAAAGGTATTCCGCCAGCTTATATCGTTGGCAGTAAATTATACAAAGAGAGTGGCTCTGCAGGTATGGGGGATGAAGAAAACTTCAAAAACTTAAAATATAATATTAACTTTCAAACTAAAAATGCTTTTGATACTGCATTTGTGGGCAGTGAAGGTTATGAGAATGTAGTGGAGGCATTTTCTGGCGCTAAGAATGATTTCACAAGTTTGAATCATCAGGTTATTGAAATAAAAGAGTCTCCTGTCATTGAGAAGAAACAAAATAATCTATCTCAAGGGTATGATCAGCATGAGAATATAGACAGAGGCAACCTTCCTTTTATGAGAAGTTCACTCCCGTCACTAAGTCGAGCGGATGAAGGCAAGGCGGTAACTGTTGCTGCTAGCTCACCATTAACGAGGTTAACTATTAAGAATAGTGAAGGTAAATCTCGGACTCTTTTGGATGTTTCTCCTGGTAGGATCTCAGGAGGCTCAACCGATGCTGTAAATGGTTCCCAGCTTTATATCCTAGGGAGCAGTGTTGCAAAATCTTTAGGTGGTAATGCTGAGTATGAAAATGGCGCATGGACAGCACCTAAATTCACGGTTAAAAAATTTGCATCTGATGGCAGTGTTTCTGACTCGACTTATGACAATGTCGTATCTGCCTTTGCCGGTGTTGGTGATTCTATCGCGAATATTAAAAATGAGATTAGCAAAGAAATTGCTGGTGAAAAAAGTGATTCTTTAATTTGGAGCCAAACGGCGAATGCCTTTGTAGCGACACATGGTGAAGAGAATACAAGTAGCAAGATTACGTCTCTTAAAAATGGAGACATCACTAGAACCTCAAGTGATGCCGTAACGGGTAACCAGCTATATGCCCTAGGTGATAAAGTTGCAAAATCTTTAGGTGGTAATGCTAAGTATGAGAACGGCACGTGGACTGCTCCTATATTCAAAGTTAAGCAGTTCAATTCTGATGGCAGTGTTTCTGACTCGACTTATGACAGTGTCGCATCTGCCTTTGCCGGTGTTGGTGATTCTATCACGAATATTAAGAATGAGATTACAAAAGAAATTGCTGGTGAAAAAAGTGATTCTTTAATTTGGAGCAAAACGACGAATGCCTTTGTAGCGACACATGGTGAAGAGAATACAAGTAGCAAGATTACGTCTCTTAAAAATGGAGACATTACAGCAACCTCAACTGATGCCATAAATGGTTCTCAGCTTCATACCCTAGGAAGCAGTGTTGCAAAATCTTTAGGTGGTAATGCTAAGTATGAGAATGGCACGTGGACAGCACCTAAATTCACGGTTAAAAAATTTGCATCTGATGGCAGTGTTTCTGACTCGACTTATGACAGTGTCGCATCTGCCTTTGCCGGTGTTGGTGATTCCATTACGAATATTAAGAATGAGATTACAAAAGAAATTGCTGGTGAAAAAAGTGATTCTTTAATTTGGAGCAAAACGGCGAATGCCTTTGTGGCGACACATGGTGAAGAGAATACAAGTAGCAAGATTACGTCTCTTAAAAATGGAGACATTACAGCAACCTCAACTGA
>NZ_JBHIRD010000034.1:0-1125 GCF_042196905.1 Bartonella sp. AA89HNZF | reverse complement strand
TAAAAAATTTGCATCTGATGGCAGTGTTTCTGACTCGACTTATGACAGTGTCGCATCTGCCTTTGCCGGTGTTGGTGTTTCATTCGAGAATGTTAAAGATAAATTTAATAATATTAAGGATGAAATTAGCAAAGAGATTGAAAAGGACATTACGGCTGCTAAAAATGACGCTTTGTTGTGGGATAAGTCCAAAGGTTCTTTTGTAGCGATACATGGAGACAAGAAAGAAAACAGCAAGATTACATCTCTTCAAAATGGAGATATTTCTGCTATTTCAACGGATGCAGTAACGGGTAATCAGCTTCATGCGTTAGGTGATAATGTTGCAAAATCTTTAGGTGGTAACGCTAAATATGAGAATGGCACATGGACAGCCCCTACATTCAAGGTTAAAATAATCAATTCTGAAGGTCATGATGAAGAGAAAAGCTATGGTAATGTAGCGGAGGCATTTTCCGGTGTAGGTAGCTCTTTTACGAATATTAAGAATGAAATAGGCAAAGACATTGCCGATGTGAAAAGTGATTCCTTGAACTGGAGCAAAACGGCGAATGCCTTTGTTGCAACGCATGGATCAGGGGACGCGAAAGCAAATAGCAAGCTTACATCTCTATTAGATGGGGACATTAAATCTGGTTCGACGGATGCAGTAACGGGTAATCAGCTTCATAAATTGGGCGATCAGGTAGCAACATATTTTGGTGGTAATGCTAAGTATGAAAATGGCGCTTGGACAGCTCCTTCTTATAAAATCTCTACTATTACTAATGATGGTGCGGTAACGGATAATACTTATAACGATGTTGGAAGTGCGTTTGCGGGTCTTGATACGAGTGTCCAGAATGTAAATACGCATCTGTCTAATGAGGTCAAAAAGTTTGATGAAAAAATAAGTAATATTACTCAATCAGTTCAAGGTGATTCCTTGTTGTGGAGTGAAACGGCTAAAGCCTTTGTAGCGACGCATGGATCAGGGGATGCGAAGACAAATAGCAAGCTTACATCTCTATTAGATGGGGACATTAAATCTGGCTCGACGGATGCAGTAACGGGTAACCAGCTTTTTGCGACCAATAAGAGTGTTGCAACTTATTTAGGTGGTGGCGCTAAATATGAAGAAGGTCA
>NZ_JBHIRD010000033.1:0-9633 GCF_042196905.1 Bartonella sp. AA89HNZF | reverse complement strand
CTTTTAGATGGCAAAAATGATGATAATCAAGATCAGTCATCACCTTATGACAGAAGCTTTCACAAGCCTCTTGATACATCTCATACCGTTATGAATGATAGTGTTCCTTTTTAAACAGAAGGCGGTGTTGTGAAAAAAAACAAAAGGGGACGCCCTAAAATAGCAGGGCAGCTAAGAGAAGCCAATGGTCGTATATCACGTGCAAAATACCCCCGTGAAGCCGTCGATCTATTGGCAATAGAGATACGTGCAAAGCGCTTCGGTTTAACGCTACAGGAGGCAAAAAATCCGCTCTCTGGTACCTATATCGGGCGGCTTTGTTTGCAAGGCGTGCTTACACAAGAGCAATATGATGCCGCGCAACAGTACCTACAGATAAGAAACGATTACCTTTGTGCAAAAGGCTTGCCTAATGCAATTTATGACGAAATGCCATCATCTTCTGATGATAAGGCAAGAGACAAATGGGTATCGTTTGCAACAGAGCAGTTTATAAATATGCAAGAGGCACTAAAAGAAGCACAATGCCTTTATAGACAGTATAATCTTCATGCTGCGCTACAGTACCTCGTTATAGAAGATCAAATACTACCACACCTTGTGAATTCATTACGTGTTGCTCTTAATGCGCTTCAGAAGTACTTTTCAAAAAAGTAGATGTGAAAGATATATATATATCCATATATATATGGTATTGCAATAATAACTAAGGCGGTCATTATTGCAAATAAAAACGCAGAAATCTTTAATCTAAATCGCCAGAGTATGTTAATCGGAAGAGACATGATGGTGATTATTATGAAGCCTATTACAAACCATTCTATTCTATTGTTTTTATTAAAATAACGTCTTAGTATACGAAGATAGTTGTTTGCCTCTATAGAAATTATTCTAAATGGACCTGTAGAGATTTCTTTAGGGATGTCGTTATAAATATAATCCAACATTCCTTCTGAAATACAAGTAATAAAAGAGGACCGTTTTTGTAGATCACGAAAAACGGCAATTTGCCCCTTTGGGCATGGAGATTCCGAAGAAACATGTTTTGTTAATGGTTGACTACTTACATGACTAGTGAATAAGATACTTATTATTCCGAATAAGGCAATTTTCTTTAAATACGATAATAACATTAGATTTTATCTTGTTTTTCATTGTAGCATCTTCGCTTCATACAGATTCGTTTTAAAAATATCAATATGTGTTATTTTTATGTTGACAAAGTGTAGCAAATCGTATTTAATGACATTGCTGTACTTAGGCGTATTGTGTCTAGAGAGGGAAATGTACAGTTCAAAATCCCCGCAAATGCGGGGTTTTTTATTATCTGGAGGGTGTATTTTATGACATCACAAAATACAGAACAGATTTCTCAAACAAAGAAAAAATATAAACCCCCTAAGGCAGGAATGGGGCGTGTCAAAGGTGTACCGAATAAGAATACACGCCTTTTGAAAGAGGCTATTCTTAAAGCTGCTGAATTGGCAGGCAATAAGTATGGCAAGGAAGGACTAATCTCTTACCTCGAAAAGCAGGCAATAAGATGCCCTGCGGCTTATTTAGCGTTGCTTGGGAAGATCTTGCCCTTGCAAGTGACGGGGGAAGATGGGGGCGCGATTAAGATCATAGGGCGTGTAGAAATTGCTCCTTTAACAATGAATGACGACAAGACAGATTAAGATTGTACCAAAACTCATTCCTATTTTTGCAGGAGACGCTTTGGTACGAGCAGCTTGGGGTGGACGAGGGTCTGGAAAGACAAGATCATTTGCCTTGATGGCTGCTTTAAAAGGCTATCAATTTGGTATGCAGGGGATATCAGGGACCATTCTTTGTGCACGTCAGTTTCAAAATTCGCTAGCAGAGAGTTCATTGGAGGAGATTAAGCGCGCCATTGAAGCCCATGATTTTTTAAGGGACTATTACAAGGTTGGAGAGTCGTCGATTAAGTCGATAGATGGTCGTATAGCCTTTCAGTTTTCTGGTCTGGACCGGAATATTGCGAGTATTAAATCGATGGGGCGCATTTTGCTCTGCTGGGTTGATGAGGCAGAGCCGGTGACAGAGACGGCTTGGCAAACGCTTATACCGACTTTGCGTGAAGAGGGTGAGGGGTGGAGAGCAGAGTTATGGGTGACATGGAACCCGTTGCGTGAGAATGCCCCCGTTGAGAAGCGGTTTCGCTTTTCAGACAATGAAGCCATTAAGCGTGTAGAGATCAACTGGTCAGACAACCCGAAGTTTCCGAAAATCTTGAATGAAGCGCGGCTTGATGATCTGAGAAACCGCCCCGAGACTTATAAGCATATCTGGGAAGGGGCTTATCTTACAGCGGTTCAAGGTGCTTATTATCAAAAGGAAATGTTGGCAGCCGAGCAAGAGGGGCGGATAGGGCGTGTTGCTCGTGATCCTTTAATGCAGATACGCGCCTTTTGGGATATTGGGGGAACAGGAGCCAAGGCAGATGCCACGGCGATATGGATAGCGCAATTTGTTGGTAGAGAGATCAGAGTGCTTGATTATTATGAAGCACAGGGGCAACCGTTATCCGAGCACATAGGTTGGTTACGTCAGAATGGCTATGAGAAGGCATTGATGGTTCTCCCCCATGATGGGGCAACCAGAGACCGTGTGCACAATGTGAGTTTTGAGAGTGCTTTAAATGATGCGGGCTTTGAAACGCAAGTCATTCCTAATCAAGGGGCAGGTGCTGTTAAGATGCGAATAGAGGCAGTGCGACGGATTTTACCTTCAGTATGGTTTAACGAAGAGACAACCGTAGCGGGTCGCAAGGCACTGAATTGGTATCATGAGAAATGGGATGAGAAGCGTAATATTGGTTTAGGCGCCGAGCATGATTGGTCCAGTCATGGTGCAGATGCCTTTGGCTTGATGTGTGTGGGGTATGAACAGCCGATGCAGAAACAGAAGAGACCAGCTTATAGCGGTAGAGAAACTTATGAGAGCACGTCATGGATGGCAGAATAATGCATGATGAAGAGCATTTAGAGAAAGAAAGTAACGCATCAGATCTGTCAACAGAAGGTTTGTTTCGTAAGCTTGTCAGCTGGTACAAAGAAGATGTTGAGCATGTGAACAAATGGCGCGAACATGCAAGAGAGGATTTTCGATTTTACAATGGTGATCAGTGGAATGAGGCTGATTTAGCGGCGTTAAAAGAGCAACGCCGCCCCGTTATGACGTTTAACCGTATTGCTCCGCTTGTGAATGCTGTTGTGGGTTCAGAGAGAAATAACAAGCGCGAAGTGCAGTTTATTCCCCGTCAAGTAGGGAAGGCATTGCCTAGTGAATTGCTTACAGGAGCAGCGGAATGGTTTCGCGACATGGCACATGCAGAATACGCTGATAGTGATGCTTTCCAAGATGCCGTTATCTGCGGCATGGGGTGGACTGATACCCGCCTTGATTATGAAAACAGTCTTGATGGTGAACCGGTAATTACGCGTTTAGACCCACTGAAAATGGTCTGGGATAGTGCGGCAGTGCAACCGAATTTAACCGATGCACAACGCATGTGGTATGTAGACCGCAAGCCCTTGGAAGTAGCCAAGCAGATGTTTCCAAAATCTCATTGGACAGAGCTGAGTGCGGATTGGGCGCGTGATGGGGTTGCTTATGAGGGCATTCATCATAATGATCTTGAAGCTTATAATGATGAGAAGGGCATTGATGTTGAAAACGGTCGACGGATGATCACACTTGTTGAATGCCGTTGGTTTGAAAGCGAGCGATATTACAAAGCGCCCGATTTAAGCACTGGAGAACTTCGTGATTATAGCGAGGAAGAATTTAAGCAGCTCCAGTGCATGATGCCCGATATCCAAGGGGCCGCTTTCAATAAAAAGGTTGTTAAACGCGCCTTTTTAGGCAGGAAATTGCTTGAATGCCCCGATCAACCTTTGGTTCCAGCGGGTCAATTGGGTTGGGAGTGTATAACAGGGTATTTTGACAAGATAGAACGGCAATTTTATGGGGTTGTGCGCCCGACAAAAGATCCACAACGATGGGCGAATAAATATTTTAGTCAAGTGATGCACATTCTCAATAGCCAATCCAAAGGCGGGATAATGGCAGAGAGGGGCGCATTTGAAGATGAGAGAGAAGCTGTAAAGAGTTGGAGCAGGGTTGATAGTATTACGGTTTTAAAAAATGGTGCTTTGGCTGGTGGTAAAATACAACCAAAACCCGTAGCGCAATTTCCAGCAGGCTTTTTCCAACTGTTTAATGAAGCCAAGGAAGCGATTAATCAAGTTACGGGTTTATCGCCTGAGTTTATTGGGACGAGAGAAGTCTCACAAGCAGGGATTTTAGAGGCACAACGGCGTCAATCCAGTCTTAACTTGCTAGCTTGTCTGTTTGATGGTTTGCGTTTGTATCGCAAAAGGCAGGGTAAGATTATTTTGCACTTGATACAGAATTACTTGTCCGATGGTCGTTTGGTGAGGATATCTGGTGAAGAGAATGCGCAATATATTCCCTTGACGCGTGAAGCGGTGATGAGTGTAGATTACGATATTGTGGTGGATGATGCGCCAACCAGCCCGAATGAGAAAGAGCGGACCTTTGGCATTATCACGCAATTATTACCGTTGCTTCAAAATGCCGTAACACCGGATATTATGCTTGATTTGCTTCGTTACTCACCCTTGCCTGCGTCATTACTCAATCGTGTGAGTGAGAAGATGCAACAGCAGCAAATGGCACAACAAGCTCAGCAACAGCAGATGGATCCCGAACAAGAAATGAAGTTGCAAGAAAAGCAGCAGGATATGGTGACTAAAAGCCAGATGCAACAGATGGATTTGCAACAAAAGCAGATTGAATTGTTCATGCGTCAGAAGAGAGCGGAATTGGAAGCCGAAATGATGCAACAGAGGCATGACATTGAACGTCAGAAGCTTCTCAATGAACAAGCACACAATCAGATTATGCGAGAGAGAATAGCATTGCACAGAGGCATGCATATTTGAGAGAGGTGAAAGAATGAATGCAGAAATGAACGAAGCTATGAATGAAGATTACAGGGTTGGTGCACCGGTATTTGATGATGAGAGCTCTTTTGAGAGTGATTACGAGGTCGAAAACGTTGAGAGTAACGATGTCACACCTCCAGAACCGGTTGCAGAGCCCGTTGACAAGCCTTCAGAAATCGTTCCTATAGATCGGCAACATGCAGAACAACAAGCTCAACAAGCCCGTGAAGCGCTTGTCAAGTTTTATGAATCTCAAGCCCAGCCACCAATGGTTGAAGGAGAAGGCGGACCTCCAGATCCTACACAAGACATTATTGGCTACATGGGTTGGATGGGCAAAAAGCTTCAAGAGCAAGATGCGTATATTAGGGCACAGAAAGAGGCGCTAAGACAAGCTGAGGAACAGCAACAGCATGATATGCGTCTTGGTCTGTTTTTCAATAATTCTGTTAAGACGTTTCAAGATAAATCCAGTGATTTTGATGCAGCAGCAAATTTTCTTTATGAGACGCGTGCGAAGGAATTGAGGTCTTGGTCGTCACTTTATCCTGAGTGTGCAGATCAAAACATAATAGATGCGATTATAAGAGATCAATTGCATGCGCTTGTAGCGACTTGTGCACAAAGAGATCTCAATCCGGCAGAAGAGATTTATAGGATAGCACAAAATCTTGGTTATCAGAACCAAGGGATGCAAGCGAATAATCAAGTTGCAGCACTTCAAAGCCGTCAGAATTCTGCGAGAACCTTAACGGCATCTGGTGGAGGAGGCATGACAGGTCCTATGACAAAAGACACCCTTGCCAATATGTCAGAGAAAGAATTCAACGCATGGATCTCCAATCCGAAAAATGAAGCCCGTTTTTATGAAATAATGGGTGCAGACCCTGATTAGGCAATCAGTTTTACAACATAATCCGCCTTGATGCGGGTTTTCCACCGGCTTTAAGCCGGTTTTTTTTACAGCAAAGAAAGGTGAAATCAATGGCAACAACACATATAGGAACCCATGATCCGCAATCGGTGAAATTGTGGTCACAGAAATTAAGCAATGAAGTTTTGAAAGCAACGAAAATTGCCCCTCTTATTGGCAAAAGTTCGAACAGCATTATCCAGCTTTACAACGAAACCCATAAGAGTGCAGGGGATAGTGTTACGTTCAGTTTGCTAGTCAATCTGTTTGGAGATGGTGTCACGCAAGGCGAAACCTTAGAAGGCAATGAAGAAGCGCTTCAATTTATGAATGATCGGTTGGTGATTAACGAGCTTTTACATGCGGCGCGTGTTGCCAATGATGACTCGATTGATCAACAGAGAATCCTCCCGAATTTACGTAAGAAAGCGAAAGAAGGCTTGGTTCGCTGGTATGCCAATCGTTTAAGCATCATGTTCTTTCTTCAGGTATGTGGTTATACAGCCCGTACGATCAGTGTTGATGGTCGAGAAGTGTACATTAAACCGGTTCATTATGGCTTTAATGAAATCATGGCACCAAGCAGTGAACGGATTATCCGCCCCGATGGGAAAACCAAAGATGAAGATCTTAATGATAAAGCCAAACATAGCTTTAGTTTGAAGCTTATTGATGAAGCGGTTAAACAAGCCAAACTTGCCAATCCGCAAATTTCTCCCGTCCATGTTAACGGTGATGATGTTTACGTTCTCTATTTGCACCCAACACAAGTGATGCAATTGCGTACCAATACAGCCGCTGGTGAGTGGTTAGATATCCAAAAATCTGTTTATGCGACTTCTCGTGCAAAGAACCCAATCTTTGATGGTTCTCTTGGAATGTATAATGGTGTTGTTTTACGCGAAGCTATTCATGTTACCCATGGTGTTAACTCGACAAATAATACAGCGGTAAAAAGTGTGCGTCGTGCGGTGTTCTTAGGAGCGCAGAGTGCGATTATAGGTTTTGGGAAAAATCATAGTGCAACAAATTACACCCTCAAAGAAGAATATTTTGATTATGAACGTGAATTTGGTGTTGCCGCCAAGACTTTGATAGGAATGAAGAAAACTCGTTTCCAAATGCCCAATAGTGCACAAACAGCGCAAGATTTTGGAACGATTGTTATTCCTACCTACAGCGGTGAAGCAGCAGCGTAATCATTAAGGAGGAAAACAAGACATGGCAGATCAATTACCCCCTCCATTACAGGGCAGAAATCTACATACCCAACAGGTAAGTTTCTTACGTTTGAATATCTTACATAAAGAGAAACATCTCACAGAAAAAATCGGGATATTACCCCGTGGTGCTTTAATTACCTCGATAAAAGCGTTTGTGAAGACAGCGTTTTCTGAGACGAAATTGAAGATTGGCAGCACCTATGGCGGCAATGAGTTTGGCGAAAAAGATATCAAAGCCCAAAATACGCAAGATTTTACACCAACAGATCAAAAGGTTTTTACTCCAGAGGATAAAGAAATGACCCTTTATGCAACACGAGATAAAACCACTGATGCTGGTGAGTGTGTTGTGGTCGTGCAATTTGTGACAAATCATTGAGGGGATAAGACATGGCAGATTATTTACCACAGCCCTTGCAAGGGAGAAATCTTCATACGCAGCAGGTAAGCTTTTTGCGTCTTAATTTTAGCTATGAAGATAAAGAAAAGGTGATGAAGATAGGCACCCTCCCTCGTGGTGCTTTGATTACTTCAATTAAAGTGTATGTCAAGACAGCATTTTCGGACACGAAGGTTAAAATAGGCAGTACTGCTGGAGGAACTGAATTTGGTGAAGCAGAAATCAAACAGCAGGCAGTCAAAGAAGTTAAGCCTAGCAATCAAAAGGAATTTGTCCCTTATGATGAAGAACTTACTCTCTATGCTAAAGCTGATAAGACAGTCCAAGCAGGTCAAGCAAGTATAGTCGTTGAATTTGTGACCAATTGTTAAGAGAAGTCTGATGACGCGTCATTATATTCGGGTTAAGACGGGGGGACCGATACCTGTAAAGCGAGATGTTTATCGTCATAGAAGAACGCTTTCGCACTTGGTGTCGGTTATCCAAGATGAGATTGATGACATCACGGATGAGTATGTAGCGCAAATCCAAGAAAGTATTTTTGCTGCTATTCGTTTTTGTGAGAGGGAAAGTTTTTACTTTAACGAAAGCCGTGATGTGGTGTTTGAGACACGGGCGGGACAAGGTGTTTATGATGCAAGCGCTACCCGCCCTATTGAAACAGCTGTTAAAATAAAAAACGTTTATCTAAGCTCTGATCAACATCATAAGTTTGCATTGGAGTGTAAGGACCATGTTTCTTTAGAGCCTTTGTTATCATCAGAGCAGCAAGGAACGCCGGTTTGTTACAGTTATTTTGATAGGAAATTACATCTTTATCCCACGCCGGATAAAGCCTATCAGATTCAACTCATTCTCTCTCCATTGCGTTTATCAGAGATAGATAGTGTCGATGAGGAGCACCCATGGTTTGTGCACGCGTTTGATTTGATTAAGGCGCGTGCAAAATACGAACTTTACAAGAATATCTTGAAAGATCCCGATTGTGCAACGGCAGCTTACAATGACTTTAACGAACAGTTGCATGAATTGCGTGCAGAGACGTCTCAACGTCATAACGTCACTCGAATAATTCCGACGGATTTCTAATATGGTTTATTTTCCAATCGCTGATTACAGACCAGATGTTGCGGTTGTCAACGGCAGTTTTACGGATATGCTTGTGAATGTTTTACCGGCTGATGGCTGTTACATTCCGATGCCTAATGCAATGGTAGTGTCTCATGCTTTAGAAGAAAAGCCGTTGGGGTGCATAGCCTTTAGAAGTGGCAATGGTGTTAAGATAATCGTAGGAGGAGCCAAAAAGCTTTACAGTTATGATAGTCAAACCAAGGGTTGGAAAGACATAAGCCAAAGTGGTGTGACCTATCAAGCAAATGAAGAGAATAAATGGTCGTTTGCATTATTTGGTGAAACTATTATTGCGGTGAATAAAAATGATAAACCACAAGTCTTTAATACTCATAGCTCTGAACGGTTTGAAGATTTAGGAGGCAATCCCCCGAAAGCAGGATTGGTGAAGGTTTGGGGTGATTTTGTTTGTTTGATGCAATTAACAGATCATCCCAATCGCATCCATTGGTCGGGTTTGAATGATGCAACTCATTGGACGGTAGGTGATAAAGATTGTTATTATCATAATTTTAATGATGGAGAATATGTTCAAGGGGCAACGGAATCGAGCAATCCCCTCGTTTTTTTGCGTTCTGCTATTTATGCTGGTTGTTTTACGCTAGGCTCTAAAGTCCCCTTTATTTTTCAAAAGCTTCAAGACAAGCGTGGATCCCGCAGTGCAGCCTCTATAGCTTGTCGAGGGAGTGATGCTTTTTTTGCGAGTGATGGTGGCTTTTATCAGATCAGTGCTGATGGTCAACTTTTGCCGATAGGCTTTGAGAAGGTTGATAGAACGGTTTTTAAAACCTTTGATAAGTTTGCTCTTGATGAGATGCAAGGGGTTATAGACCCCATTGATAACCGGATTTACTGGTCCTTAAAAAGAGGTAATAACGAGCAAACGACCTTTGTCTATGATTGGGGATTGCAGAAATGGTCGACGCTACAGGGAAAACCTTTCACGTTGTTTCCAGTATTTACGACAGGTTA
>NZ_JBHIRD010000032.1:0-9686 GCF_042196905.1 Bartonella sp. AA89HNZF | reverse complement strand
CGCTTCAATATTATGGGGAAGTTGACGAAAAGAAGAAGCAAAATTATCTCTTGGATTTTCTGTTTTTAGCATGTTCAGTGTTCTCATTGCTTTCTTTTCCCTTGTTTGGTGCCTCGAGTGTGATTTCTGTGGTGTATCCGCTTTGTTTTTCATAGCAGTGGGTGACGGTAGCAGCTTTCCATGGCCCATTGATTTGCCCACGAAACCCTTGAAGGATGAGAGGTTGATCCGCCATGATTTCAGGGCGTCCCTCAAGGGTCAAAGAGCCACTGCCCACAGCACGACACAACCTGTCCGACTCGGAAGCGGCGGCAGATAAAGCTTCCTCTTGACATGGATAACAACTGCGAAGACGGCGTACAGGCCCGCTAAACCCTGTCTGATGCTTGACTTGGCATTGCTGCCCTGTTGAGCGATCAAAATAAGAAGCTTCAATGATGCCGTATTGCGTGCGTGGCTCTAACGTGAATTCCCAGTTAGAACAGTCGTGCTTATGGATGTCGAGTGCTGGTAAATTATCTCCGCTTAAAAACAAAAACTTATTGTCCTTGATCAAAAAACGTGCCTGCATGCGGTCCGCAAGACGGGTTAAAAAATCAACCGCCGATTGATCTGTACGAATCACATAAGAAAGAGTTTGTTTGACAAATTGTGGACTCACCTTTGCTTGATAGCCATGGCGTTTGGCGAGTGTCTCAACAATCTCACTAATGGTTTGGTGATCAAAATGCTCACTCGCTTGTTCTTTGAGTTCTTTACGCATCGAGGCGCTTTTGCCACAAAGGCGCAAAATCTCTCCATCACTGCCCCCAATACTCACCACCGACTCAACAACAAAACGCCCCATAAAGGCACTGATGCTGTTCTCATAGCCAAAAATCACTTGCAGAGTGCTGTTGCTTGAGGGAACCTCTAAATCATTACCACTATCATCAAACTCTGCTTCAAATGTATCGGCTTCATTGCCGGCATGGTCCGTAATGGTTGCGGTTAAAAGACGCTGGTAAAAAACCTCATGAACAAGCTTATCCCCCACCCTCACCTCAATAAAAGGATGCGTGCGCATTAATCCCATAACCGCTTCACCATGCTTTGGGGATTAGACAACACAAATTCAGGCAGAATGACCTTTAAGCCCCGTGGTAAAAACACACCATATTTGGCAATCTCTGGATTAGCTTCCAGTGTGGCTTCTAAATAGCCTTTGAGTAAACCAGCTTTCCTCCGGTCTCTGAACACTGCCATGGCATGGTGAAAGCAAAGGAGATCGAGGCTCATATCCTCTAGCTCTACAACAACATGTTTTTCTGGTATCTTCATAGAGGTTGTCCCACTTGGATTTGTCTCTCTTGGTATTGTCCTTGTGGTTTTCCGCCATTAAAAAAGGGCAAGAGCGTAATGGCATAGCGAATGCGCCCCGATTGACCAGAGCGACTAATATAGTCGTGATCTTTCGTGACACTGGTGATTACCACAGATCCATGGAGAATGGCGCTATAGCCATTGTCACTCATCCAACGGATCATCTGAACGGGCTTGGCAGCACGAATGGTTCTGGTGATAGCATCTATCGCTACCCGGTCCCCAAACTCTTCTGGAAACAACACCCCATGGATAGTTTTGGGGTCATTGCCATAACCGGTAAATTGCAAACTGGGAGCCTCACCAAAACGCTCTAGGCAAACCCATGAGGCAGAAAACTCTTCCTCAAAGGATTGGAAATTCAGCCAGTCCACATAAAAGAGATGTGGTCCTAACATCAGCAAAGGATCTCTCATAGACGCCCTCCCCTTGATTGTATCATTACTCTGTCCCGCCGTGCAGCGCATTGGCACGTGCCCGTTGCAAAGCATGGGCAACCGCACGACCAGTGACAACAGGATCACGCGCACCATTGACATGCACCGTGACATTTTGATTGTGTGTGATGGGGGAGCGATCTTTGCTTTTTGCTTCTGTGAAAGGGGAATTTGCATGCCCCGCCCCCGCAAATTGTGCTATGGGCTGAATGGCTGTTTTGCCCCCCAAAAAACTTGGCAAAAACTCTCTTACATCAATCGACCCAATCCACCCCTTAATGCGGCTAGGCAAAGATTTACAAAAATCGCTCAACTTTGTGATGGGTGCCATAAAACCATCGACAATCCAATTGGCTAAATCTTCGCCGGCTTGTTCCATACCAGCCTTGGCATCATCAGAGAGCTTTTCCTGTGTAAAAAAACTCTTTAACCATTGCCAAAAGTTGGAAAAGCTTCGTTTAACGCCCTCCCACAAATTGCCAAACCACTCGACAACAGAGGAAAGTCCTTGTTTGAACTTTTGCCAATGGGAAGAGAGATCAAAAGCAGCAGCAATGATGTTTTTCCATTTGGTGATGGTTGCCGTATCGGCACCAAAAAAGCGCATGACGGCTTCAAAGGCACGCCCCCAAGCCCGAGATACCCCCTGTGCAAAGCCTTTGACAAATGAAGAAAAACGATCCCAATATTTCCACAAAGCAAAACCAGCAGCAAGGATGACAGCCACAACAGCAGCAATGACCGCCCCGATCGGGGTAAAAATACCCCCCACAACAGAGGAAATAGCTGCCCCAGCCACTTCTATCGCTGTCCCGATCCAACCAAAAGAGGCAGCAAATGCACTTCCTGAGATCATAACTCCGCGAAATGCAGCAACCAGCAGAGTCATGGATCGCAAGAAGAAAAATTGTACAGCATCACAAAACATCAATTGTTTGAATGCTATAAATAAAAAATTGATCAAAACAAAAAACTCTTCTTATGAAAAAGAAAAGAGTTGCCCATGAGTAGATATTATAAACTCTAACAAAGGGCATAATTTGATAATTATACCGCAACAAACTAATAGAAACAGCCTTCTTGATAATTCTGGACAACATGTGCTAGCAAATTATGAACACACCCTTGACAAACTCCCCTTTGCTTCAAGGATGAAAGCCTAAAAGGAAAAATAGAATAACAAACCATTATTCCGCTTTGTATTAAAGCTCCGTTCACATTAAACCATTGCACTTATAGCGTATAACCTGAAATCTCAGCAGCTTTGAAAAAAATATGTCTGATTTTTTATTCTATTTTTAAGTAACACTCAGATACTCTCATTGCTCTTCAAATCCGCACATATAATACGTTTTTTCCCTCATGCTTTAAGACAAAGAAACAAATTCTATTATAACTTACTGCAACTTGCCGAAAATTGGGTGTCTTTCCCTATAACACCAAGATCTTTAATTAAAAGCGGTTTTCCTATTTCTCCATTATAGGCTTTAACGTGAATTGTCTTGCCTTTCACATCTATGAGGTAATAATCTCCATTAAAAAGCGCACCAGCTGTATAGATAGGGATATTTCCAAAAACCTTATCGTTTTTCGCACGGCAATAGGACTGATAATGCGTGTGACCTACGAAGATTGCTTTAACATTATGAGAGGTAACAATTGACTTAAAGACCGACAAATCTTTAGCATTCTTTTTACGAATAAAAAAGGATTCACCATCAATGGAAGCAGCACGCGCATCATGAAAATTAATGATTGTCACTTTACCTCTTGCATCAGCAGCAGCTAAATCGTTCTTAAGCCAATCTAAAGATTTATTGATTTGCACTTCTGTAGACTTCCCCTTCAAACCAACAGTATAGCTTGGATGATTGTGAAGCTGCACATAATGAACATCTCCATAATCCCAAGAATAACTCAAACTCCCCCTTACCAAGCGAACATTTCCACCCGAAATGGGAACCAAACTTTCAGTAACATCTGCATTGAAATGCAATAATTGACTACGGTATTTTTTGATTTCCGATACCATTCTTGAAACTGCACTTATAGCACAAGCATCTTTGTAAAAATTGAATTCTTGAGGATTTGTACAATTACCAACATTATTGGCATAATCGTGATTCCCTAGCCCCTCATAGACAGGCGCTCCAAGAGTTTTATAAACATTTTTATAATCATCATAGTTTTTTTGTTGTCCAAACTCCGTCAGATCACCATTGACAATATGGAACGCAGCCTTGTGCGCTTTTATCACACCAGCAACTTGCTCATTTATCTTTAACCATGGCTCTCTGTTTGATACTCCATTGGCATCACCAGAGTTTAAACGCCACGGTTGCGGATCAGCCATGATGATAGCAGTATAATTTTTCTCAAGAGACTTTTCTTTCATAGGCCACATAAATGCATCATGATAAAGCCTCTTGTCCCTTCTTAACTTTTCAGAATCAAGGTTAAAACAACCAGAGAGAGTAAAAGCAATCACGGTGATTACCAATTTAACTTTATATCTCATAAACCTATCACCATAAAAACGTTACATATTTTATTGTATTATAAAAATTTTTTCAGAAGTAATTTTTTAAATTTTCTTGTCAAGAATGTGTCAAAAATTCAAAATAATGAAAGCAATGATCCTTCAATGAAAGTGCACTTTGATGATATAAAAGTTCTGTTGATTCAAAGCCTTCAACTTGAAGCATCTTCATTGATTAAGATTTATAAGCTTGGGCTCTTGCTCTTTCAAATGTCATCGATACATCAACAGCTTATAAAAACTTAGTCGTATACTATTAAAATATCCCCAACAGGAGAAAAAATGTATTCTTAATACTAGAACATCAAACTCCTTTGGATATCAAGATCAAATATATTAGAGTATTATGATAAATAAGGTATAAATAATCAAAAGTGCTAGCAACAGTGTTTGAGTATTACCGTCATCACTTACATTGACAATCTATAAAAATGCATAAGTATTACAGAAAATAATATCATTACTTTATAAAAAATAATATAAATTATGTAATTATTATAATAATATTTATAATTTCTATAATAGAGATTTACAATAAATTTAATTATATAATATAAATAATTACAAACACATTGTGTGCTCAATATAAATTCACACAAATTTAATATTATTTATTTTTTAATTTTGACAAAAAATCAAAAATATCTTACCAAATAAGGACAATTACTGAAATTAATAACAACTATCCATTTTCACTTCTTCTTATGAAGTTTGCGGGGAAATGAATATTTGGGGGCTCTCATAAGGAGAATATTGGTGTATAAAACATCCCTTTTATCATGCACGGCTGCGGCTGCTATCATCCTATTCAACATCCAGTTCACTGCACATGCTGAAACTCTTGGCGTTGCCAACGAAGAAAAAGATATATCCGGAAAAACGTACGAGACTATTTATGTAAAAGACAAAGGAAAAATCACCGGTAGCACTGTAACTGTAACTGGAAATGAAAGCACAAATGCAGATACAAACAATGATAAGTATGTTGTAACAGTTGAAGGTGCTAACAGTGCGCTTAAATTAAATGGCTTAAATATTCAAGGCACTGATTCTGATGTTCGTTTCGGTATTTCTGTAAAAGACGGCGCTAACATCAACCTAACTGGGGGGAACATTACAACTTCTCAAACTGGCGTTTATATTGACGGCAGCGACAAAAATATACTGCAAAATGTAGTGATATCAAATAATAAAAATGAAATTTCACAACTCATTGGAGTGCAATCAGATAATGGAAGTAACATCACTTTAACAAATGTAAACGTTACGCACGCAGAAGTTGGTATACTCGCAAATAATAATTCTCGAATCAACGTATCCGGAGGATCATTCGAAGGTAAAATGGATGGCGTATATGCTATGAGCGGCACCACCATTACTGTAGATGGCGGTACTAACGTTACCTCATCTAATGGTAACGGACTTCATGCCATCGATGAAAAGAGCGAAATTATAATGACAGGAGGAAGCGTAATTGGAAAAGATGCAGCATTATCTGCAGACGAAGGTGGACATATTACTGTCACGGGTAGTACTCTAACAGCAAAGAAGAATAACCCTAATACATCTACTAATGATAATAAAATCGAAAGTGGATTCGGTGCCTTGTCTCAAGGCAAAAACAGTGTGGTTGAATTATCTAGTACAACGATTAATGATGCTACAATCGGGCTCAAAACACAAGAGAGTGGCGCAATCAAAATGACTGGGGGAAGCATTACAGCTTCCAAAGTTGGTGCTTTCTTCTTGGACAGCAAAAGCAAAGAAAACAAACTGAAAGATGTAGTGATATCAAGTGGGAAAGATGATGCGCCACTAATCAATGGAATCAAAGCAACTAACAGTAATGTCACTTTAAATAATGTAACAGTGACGCAAGCACAAACTGCCATAGATGCATATGATTCCACAGTAAAAGTCTTAGGAGGATCATTTAATGCAGAAAAAGCAGCAATATTTACTCAAAACGGCGGCAACATCACTTTAACTGGCGATGCAAAAATTACATCATATAATGATGCTGGACTCTATGCGGAAGGTTCAAAATCCATCATCGAAATGACGGGAGGGAGCGTAACAGCAAAAGAGGAAGCAATAACGACAACATACGGTGGGCATATTATTGTCACAGATGTCATCCTAAAAACAAATGGTGATGGACTTGGTGTAGCTTCTGATGACCTTGGTAGCATGATTGAATTGCGTGGAAATACAACGATTAGTAATAGTGTAATCGGGCTTCAAGCACAAAACGATGGTGCAATCAAGATGACCGGAGGAACCATTAAAACTTCTCTAGTTGGTGCTGGTTTCTTAAACAGTAACAGCAGTGAAAACAAACTAGAAGGTGTGAAGATATCGAATAGTAAAGACGATGCGTTACTGAACTTTGGAATAAAAGTAGATAAAAGTACCGTCACTTTAAAAGATGTAACAGTGACTCAAGCAGTATCCGGTATAGGTGCAGATAACCACTCTACAATAACAGTCTCAGGAGGATCATTTAGTGGAAGTGACGTAGGAGCAAGTGCAGAAGGTGGCAGTACGATTATCTTGAAAAACAACGCAAACATTACATCATCTGATAACATTGGACTCTATGCAGAAGGTTCAAAATCCACCATCACAATGACGGGAGGAAACGTCACAGGGAAAGGGAATGCATTGGTTGCTGAAGATGGCGGCCATATTACTGTTACAGATGTGGCTCTAACTGTAACAGATATAGCTCCAAGTGACGACTATATATCGTCTGGTGTATTTTCTGTTGGCGAAGGCAGTGTAATTGAATTACTTGGAAATACAACGATTAGTAATAGTGCACTCGGGCTTACAACAAGCAATGGTGGCGCAATCAAGATGACTGGAGGAACCATTAAAACTTCTTTAGTTGGTGCTGGTTTCTTAAACAGTAACAGCAGCGAAAACAAGCTAGAAGGTGTGAAGATATCGAATAGTAAAGACGATACGTTACTGAACTTTGGAATAAAAGCAGATAAAAGTACCGTCACTTTAAAAGATGTAACTGTGACTCAAGCAGCAGCCGGTATAGTTGCAGATAACCACTCTACAATAACAGTTTCAGGAGGAGCATTTAGTGGACGTAATGTAGGAGCAAGTGCAGAAGGTGGCAGTACGATTATCTTGAAAAACAACGCAAACATTACATCATCTGATAACGTTGGACTCTATGCAGAAGGTTCAAAATCCACCATCACAATGACGGGAGGAAACGTCACAGGGAAAGCGAATGCATTGGTTGCTGAAGATGGCGGCCATATTACTGTTACAGATGTGGCTCTAACTGTAACAGATGTGGCTCCAAGTGACGACGATATATCGTCTGGTGTATTTTCTGTTGGCGAAGGCAGTGTAATTGAATTACTTGGAAATACAACGATTAGTAATAGTGCACTCGGGCTTCAAATACTAAACAATGGTGCAATCAAGATGACTGGAGGAACCATTAAAACTTCTCTAGTTGGTGCTGGCTTCTTAAACAGTAACAGCAGCGAAAACAAACTAGAAGGTGTAAAGATATCGAATAGTAAAGACGATGCATTACTAAACTTTGGAATAAAAGCAGATAAAAGTACCGTCACTTTAAAAGATGTAACAGTGACTCAAGCAGCTGCCAGTATAGTTGCAGACCATGATTCGACAATAACAATCTCAGGAGGGGCATTTAGTGGACGTGACGTAGGAGCAAGTGCAGAAGGTGGCAGTACGATTATCTTGAAAAATAATGCAAACATTACATCATCTGATAATGTTGGACTCTATGCAGAAGGTTCAAAATCCACCATCACAATGATGGGAGGATCCGTAGCCGCGAACAAAACAGCGTTATTCGCAATCAACGGTGGGCATATTGATGCCACAGATGTTGCTTTAACAACAGAGGGAACAGGAAGCGGTGCATTTGTAAGTGGCAATGACAGCACAATTCAATTGCATGGTGATACAATAATTAACAATACTTTGGACGGCCTTGGAGCAGTTGACGGTGGTAAAATCATTAGCGAAAACTTATCGATAATCGGTGGTGAAGCACTTGAAGGCCCCAACAACGAACGCACTGGTATATGGACATCGGACTCTGGTAGTGAAGTTAGGTTAATGGGCAAAACAACCATTAAAAATGTTGATGAAGGGTTTTATGCAGACGGTGGAAGTAAAATCATTAGCGGAGATTTAACAATAACTGGTGGTGAAAGTAAAACAATGACCGTTGGTGTAAACGTTGCAGAAACTGATAGTTTAATTGAATTAAATGGTAAAACAATCATTCAAAATTTTGATGTTGGTCTTTTTGCAGGAAATAATAGCACAATTAAGATGACGAATGGTTATATTGGAGCAGCAGAGAATACAATAAAAAATAAAATAGAAGCAAAAAAAGTTGCACTATGGGCGGCAGCTAATGGACATATTGATCTCAAAGATATTTCTGTAACAGCAGGAATCAGCGGCTTGCAGTTCTTAGCTCTCCCTAATACCAAAACCGATGAATCAAATGATCCGCAAAAACATCAAAATAGTGAAATCAATTTAACCAATGCAGATATTCACGCTGAAAATGGCACAGGAATTTTCATTGGAGCTTTCACTAACGATAACATTGAAGATATTCCAACTTTATCAATCGGTACAGCAAATCTCAAAAATTCAGAAATCCATGCTGATGTATTGTTAGGAGATGGTCTTTTCGATGATCCAAAATCTTGGAAAAATGACAATTATTGGAACAATAAAGAGGTTAAAGCGATCTCCAACGGCACCTTCACATTAAGCGCTGATCATTCAAATTTAGAAGGCAGAGCGAATATTGCTAAAGACAGAAATGTACATTTTGATCTAAAAAACAAGACAACATGGACACTAAAGACCAGTACAAAAGAAAAAGATGATGATGGCAAACTGCTTGATATTGCTCAAAGATCTCGTTCCGATATTTCTACGCTTAATCTCGATAACAGCTCTATTATCTTTAATGGACCAACAGAAGATCATTATCACACATTGCATATAGGTTCTGGTAAACCAGATAGGCAAGAAGTCTACAACGCAACGGGAGACGCAAAGATTTACTTCAACATTGCTTGGAGTGATGGCGTAGCAAGTGCCGATCAAAAAACCGATAGACTTCTGATCCACGGTGATGTCTCAGGCTCCACAACAGTTTATATCAAAAGCGATTCAGGAGATGAAAATAGTGTAGTCAATGCTGCTGATCCTTCAAATATAGGTGGCCTCTCGCTCATTCAAGTGTCTGGAAAAGCACAAGAAGACTCTTTCAAACTCGTAAATGGCTATACCACAAGAAATCGTTTGCCTTATAAATATAC
>NZ_JBHIRD010000031.1:0-10553 GCF_042196905.1 Bartonella sp. AA89HNZF | reverse complement strand
TAGAGTTTTTCATTATCCATGGACACCAAAACGTTATTGGATAAGAAAGCATTCCTTTTCAGCTTGTCACTAAAGATTTTAGGCGTTGCTGTCATATAGAGACGTTTTTTGCCCCGAATGATGCTATTATCATGAACCTTGATAAATTCGGATTCATTGTCTTCACTTCCCAATGAAGCACCAGTGGTACGGTGTGCTTCATCACAAATGATCAGATCAAATTCGGGTAAACCATGCTCTTTTTGTGCATCCGAAATCACTTGGATAGAATGATAGGTTGAAAAGATAACCGTCATTGCATCTGCGAGGTTTTCACAAGCTTCTTTGGCAAGGGCTTTTGCATCCGTGGTAGCAGGGAGAACAAGATCTGATGTTTCCATGCCAACAATATCATCTTGGTGTTTACGACGCTTGCCTACTTTCGTATCAGAACAAACCGCAAAGGAACGCAACGGGACTTGTGCATCGGCTGTCCATTCACGGATTGTTTGCGAGACTAAAGCCAGAGAAGGCACCAGAAACAAAACACGCTTGCCTGTTCCTGCTATGGTTTCTGCTATCTTCAAACTGGTGAAAGTCTTGCCCGTTCCACATGCCATAATAAGCTTGCCACGGTCTGCTTCTTTTAAACCTTCACAGACTTTCTTGATGGCTTCTTCTTGATGGGGACGAGGCTCTTTTGTTGATTTCAGAACAATTTCTTTTTTAGTTGCAAATATTTGCCAGTCTATACGACTGTTTTCCATATGACGAAGGTCAATGCGATAAACGGGGATCGCTTGTCCTTTGATCATGGCATTCACATTGTCACTTAATTCCACTTCCGTGCTATCAACGAGAAGACGATATTTGAAAATGTCTTTTCCAGATGCCGCGATAAAGCTATCAATATCCTTTTTACTGATCTGATGATCTGCTTGATAACACTTACATTGAATAGCGACATAACCCTCTTGATGACGAAGCTTAGCAATCAGATCAATACCGATATCATTTTTATTCCAATCTTCACGCTCTTTAGCCCATTCATAATAGGTTTCTACCTTTTCGTAGCGTCCATAATGAAGAGGGTCTTTCGTCAAATAAGCTATGACAAGGTTTTCAAACCATGTTCCTAATTCACGAAGTGATTTAGCTTGTTGACGATAATATTCCAACAGAGAGCGTAAAGTGACGTGTTCATTATCAGACTTAATAGATTGAAGCATAAAGAATAGACTCCATGGCAATATATTCTATTGATTAATTCTCTTCAAAGTAATCAAAATGGAGTTTATTAAATTGATTCAAACCAAATATCGAGTGCAAAATGAGTTAAAGTCATTCCAAAGCGGATAATTTTTTTTCAAAAAGTCTTTTTAAAGCTTGTTTATCAACAGCCCATGAGAGAGATCAGATCAGCAAAATAGTGAAATTTGCTGTTTGTTTTATGGTCAATCAAGACAAATGCACTATGTGTTTTAAAATATCAGAATGAGTATTTTGATGAGTTTTATGAGACATTTTATAGATAGGTTTTGAAGGTTTCTCAAACCGTCAAAATACCTTCAAAAATATACCGTGGGTTGTATTTATAGGTTGTATCTTGATATAGGTTGTTTATTAAAAAATAACTTATTGAAATATAATGACTTTTATTTTTTAATTGAAAAAAATATATAAAGGGGGGTAGAAGGAACCCTCAAAATACTCAAAATCTTCAAAACTCATACATTAAGGCGTTCTTTGAAGGTTCACTCTATGAAATACAAGGGGTAATGCTTTATTGGGGTGTCTTATGCCCCTTTACTAAAGGATGCCATTCATACCGTATTGTAGGTCGACCGCTTTTAGGGTTATTGTCTCCAGAGATTTCACGTATATAGTTACAACGGCATAAAAGCTCTAAAGCTTGCTTAACGGCTTGATTATCTTTTAAAGAAGTCCAACTTCTTTGATGAATATCGCGTAAAGTAAAAACATCAGATAAATGATCACAACGCTCGACAATTAATTTTGCACTTTCTGCTGTTAATGTATCTCCCGCCGCATAAAGGCGCTTGGCATGACTTAACAGATATTTTTCCCAACGCAACGCTGTTGTGATGGCATAGAGTCCAATTTCTAAACCACCACTATCAAGAAGTTCAAAAATTAACGCAAGACTTGCTATGGTCTTTGGCATTTTTAAAAGATGCGATTGTAAGCTTTCAGAAAGGTTATTATCTTTGGCTTCTTTATGAAGATGCTCGAACCATTCATAAAACTTCACTTGTGCTTTAGGAGAAAAACGCATGATCAGTGGTTGTTCGGGAGAACCTAAGCGTTTATCACGAAAAGAGCGAAATACCCCTTCATACTTTTGCCAGACCTCTTGATTGGGCGGTTTATCAACCAATTGCCACTCTTTATTGTCATCGGGCCAGACAATCATTTGAAAGCGTTGCAATAAACCGTCATCGTTTTTTCCACGGTGCATTGCTTGAATAATGGGAATAATGCGTGAAGGTTGAATGCCTCCAATCATGGATAAAGTGACATAAGGGATAAAAATGGTTCCACGCTCGATACGGTCATAGGTAAATTGATCATCTCCATTAAAAGCTGTTAAATAAAAGGCACGGTCTGTTTGATATTCTCTTCGTTCCAGATTGGCTAAAAAACCAGATAATTCATCACGAACCATTAAGAGACCACGGGGGTTTTCTTTTAAGAGTTCCCCAAGCTTTTCAACGGTCACATCATTGACGATAAAACGAGAGACATCATCATCATGCGCATTGTCTTTAGAGAGGGTTTCATACAAAAGAGCACGAGCGGTTTCACACTCTCCTTTTCTTATCGCTTTATTGGCTTGTCTTTCCTTTTCTCGTTTATCTAAAGTTTCAAGTCTCTCTTCAATTTCTTGTTTCTCTTTCTGCTTTAACCAGTCTTTATACCATTCCTTTTGAAGGCAAGTGATAGGAGCTAAAGCGGCTTTCATGGCTGGTGTTTTGTATGTTGACGATTGACCAATCAGAGCGCCCCAGAGATTAGGAACAACAATCCAATCATCATGTTGTTTTGGAGCAATACGCACGCCATTGCCAATGACAGCAGCCAAGGCACAGAGAGCAGAGACAGCAATAAAATCCATAGGGGCTTGTTGACGTTCTGAAACGTCATAAACATAATCCATGAATGGCATGGGGAGCTGTAATGGATTAAAAGGCTCGACGGGTAAGAGAGCCGCCGTGATAGGCTTTAATTCCCCCCAACCATTTTGTTGCAATGCTTGCTTATAAGGAATGGCTTCTAAACAAGTCTTATCATTTAAAGAAACATTATCGTTATCATTGCATGAAACATTTTGATTGTTGGTATCTACAATATTGTTTTTATTCTCTCTCATTTATTTATACCTTTCAGTATCAAAACATCATTGAAATCTAGACCGTATGGGGCTTGCATGATAAAGACCTCAAAGCCTTGTCTATAGGCATGTGCAGCGAGGGTAAAACCTGCTTTACGACCCGCATCATCGCCATCCATTGCGATTGTCAAACGCCCTTTTGTATGAGGTAAATTCACATGCCTCATGCCATGGGTTGAAAGGGACGCCCATAAATCAACGGGCTCTGATAACAACCCAGACAGCAGAGCCAGACCGGTTTCAATGCCTTCACAAATGACCAGATGTTTTGGATTGGCTTGGCTTAAATGCACCCCACCACCCGTTACAGATCCCAACATGGCTTTTGCTGGTCTTTGATCTGTTTTGCAGCCATTGGCTTTTAAAAAGGTTCTATGAATGGTAAAAGAGCCAGCGCCCTTAACAAGAGCAATCAATGCGGGCAGTGTAATCCCAGAGGGGTGTGGACATTTGTCGTAAAAGCGTAAATCAGCAGGCAAATCACATGTAATATGCCGCATGCGTAAATAGGTTTCTGCTAAAGTCTTTTTGATTGGTTGGCTTTGTTGCCAAATTGCTTTTGCTCTCTCTGCTTTCTGTTTTGCTCGTTTGAGATCAGCACAAAACTGTTTTGAGAAAGAAAGCGTATGATCATAAGCTTTATCAAAAAAGGCTTGTTTTTCAAGCAAGCCAATTCTAATGAGCGCTTGTATGATCTCTCTAAAAGAGCAGCCAGCATAACAAGTGAGTAAAAGACGCCCATCATGTCCATTAGCAAGGGATAAGCTAGGCAGCCTATCATCATGAGCAGGGCAACGGGCGTTGCGTCATAGGACGGATTATGCTATCCTTAAAGCATGAGTTTGAGAAAGCCTTGTCCGTCCTTATGTGACAAGGTTTTTTTTATGCCGCGTCACTTTGACGTTGCTGTTTTGCTTGTTCGATTACATTCAAAAGATCTGATTGTAACCAACGGGATAAAAAGCCAAATTTTAAAGGTTTTGGGAGAGAGCCATTGGTTACATGACGGCGGAATGTTGAGACACTCATATGAAGCAATTTTGCACTTTCACGGTCTGTCAAAAGAATATCATTTTCTGTCATACTAAAATCCTTTCTATCAAAAAATGGTAACAAATCATAACTATTTATTAACCACATTTTGGTTCATTTAGAAAGATGTTTTATTCATAGAAAACAATATTTTATCATATAATTTCTGATGTGATAATTTATGAGTCTTATTGAGAGAGAATGAGAGAGAAGAGAGAGAAAGTTATCCACAGATCATGGGGTTATGCACCCCATATCTTAAGATTGACCCGTGACATAAGCCGCCCATTTATCCATATAGACACGGCGCTGTTCTAAATAGTCAGTACGACGATAGGCACGCTCTACTTGTCCTCCTACTGTATGACTTAGAATAGTTTCAGCGACTTCATAGGGGGCATCGGTTGTTTCGGCGAGCCAATCACGTAAACTAGAGCGAAAACCATGGGGGCAGGCTTCAAGTTTATTTTTTCTCATGTAAATATACATACACTTCTCAGCGAGGGGACCGCGACCTTTAGCAGAAAAGAAGAAATCATTGCGAGAGAGCAGGCGCGCTTGTTTCAAGATTTCTAATGCTTCTGTTGATAAAGGCACACGAAATTCTGTTGTAGCATCACGCTTTCCTTTCATATTTTCAGCAGGAATTGTCCATATATCCCCATCAATCTGGTCTTTATGAATATGACGTAAAGGATTTGTGCGAACGCCTGTCAGAATAAGCAAACGCAAAGCCAATTGTGTCATAGTTATTTTTTGACAAAGTGTTTTATAAAAAGCCGGCACATCTCTCCAATCCATTGCAGGTAAGTTTTTTATTTTATGGCGTTGTTTACCTAAGAGCGCGCGTGCTTTTTCTGTTGCCTGTAAATCAACATCCAATCCTAATGCAGCAGCATGTTTGAGACAAAGATTAAGACGATTAAGAGCTCTATAAGCAGTTCCAGCTTTTGAATGCCAGATAGGAGCAAGTGTATTGCGTATCTCTGTTTGTGTAATCTCTGAAACCGGCAGACAGCCTAATTTGGGAAGAATATGAAGGCGTAATGGTAAAAACCAACTTCCATTCTTACCATCATTTTTTAATTCAGCTTTACGACTTTCAAAAGCATCTACAGCAATGTCTTTTAAATAATGGAGATTGCTTATTGCTTCACGCTTTTGTTTTTCACGTTCTTTAATGGGGTCACGACCTTCACGTAAAACAGAACGCCACCCAGTTGCCAATTCACGGGCTTGTTTTAAAGAGACATCTCGCAACGCTCCCAAGCCCATTTCACGACGACGACCATGAATGGTATAGCGATAAATCCATTGAGCACCTCCATCTTTACGCTTATGAAGTAACAAGCCAGCACCATCATTATATTTGCCAGCCCCCAATGTTGCGACAGATCTTGCATTAAGACGGTTCATAAGAGCCATTTTTTAATCCTTTCTTATACAAATTTGATCCATACACTCATCCCACTTGTTATGTGCAAATGAGTGGTTTTGATTGATTCAAGATAAGCAGATTTAAAATGAGACAATCTTACGTTATTCAGGGTTCTCATTCAATATGAATAACGCTAGATTATCATTATAAATCAATATCTTGTCAAAGGCAGCAAAGTTTATATCGAGGGGCGACTACAAACCCGTAAATGGCAAGATAAAAACGGTGTTGATCGCTATGTAACAGAAGTCATATTGCCTCAGTACAAAGGCGAGTTAAAGCTTTTAGATGGCAAAAATGATGATAATCAAGATCAGTCATCACCTTATGACAGAAGCTTTCACAAGCCTCTTGATACGTCTCATACCGTTATGAATGATAGTGTTCCTTTTTAATAGAGGGTATTTAAATGTCTGATAAGCCGCCGCTCCATACCTTTAGTGCAATCTGTAAATCTAAGCCAGTTTATAACTATACTATTACAGATCAGGAGATAAAATCATTACAACATAATGCTGGTATTGGAAAATGCTGTGATATATTGGCAGGTTTTCTAGTTGGAATACTGATACTTGTCGCCATGTGGATGATAAATGATGACGATGATTGGAAAAAAATACCAGCCCTTGGTATATCAATAGTGTTACTGTTATTTGTAGTGATTTTGGATGAAGGGACACAGTCAAACTCAAAGGAAATTTGGGAAAACGTTAAACAGGTGTCTGAGGTTATCTGTGAAAAAAAATAAAAAAAGGGGACGCCCTAAAATAGCAGGGCAGGTAAGAGAACCAAACGGACGTATATCACGTGCAAAAGCACCGCGTGAAGCCGTTGATAAATTGGCAATAGAAATGCGTGCAAAGTGCTTTGGTTTAACGCTACAGGAAGCAAAAAATCCGCTCTCTGGTACCTATATCGGGCGGCTTTGTTTACAAGGCGTGCTTACACAAGAGCAATATGACGCCGCGCAACAGTACCTACAGATAAGAAACGATTACCTTTGTGCAAAAGGCTTGCCTAATGCGATTTATGACGAAATGCCGTCATCTTCAGATGATAAGGCAAGAGATAAATGGGTAGCATTTGCAACAGAGCAGTTTATCAACACGCAAGAGGCACTAAAAGAAGCCCAATGCCTCTATAGACAGTATAATCTTTATGCAGCACTACAGTACCTCGTGGTAGAAGATCAAATGCTACCATATCTTGTGAATTCATTACGTGTTTCTCTTAATGCTCTTCAGAAACATTTTGATCGTAAATGACAATCTCTATTACGGTTTCATTATATTGTATATCGTTTGTAAGTTTCTGCAAAATTCAATGGATTCCTTTAAACCTTTATGATCATTTGTTTTCACTTGATATACTAGGTTATTTACTTGTTCTTTTCTGAAATCGTAACGCTTAAGAAATTTTTTTGCATAATAAATCATTGGATCCTCGTTATCATTGACCACGTCGTATGCCCACATCAAATCGCTTTCACTCCAATCATATTCATCGCGTAAACGCTTTATTACATTGGGTAGATCCATTTGCGACATCTCCTTATTATAATCACCCCGCAATATACTCACAATGGATGCACAACCAACAACTAATATGTGACGATACAATATATATTCCTGTTTAAAAAACGAATATTCTGTGCCCATGATGAGTGAAAGTTCTTCTGCTTTGCGTATCTTTTCAGAATGCATAGAGCCAATATATGATTCACTTACGTATTTGTTGTAAAGTTGATTATACTTCTCTTTAGTATCTACACTTGTAAACATACGCGTCAATTTGTCTATAAATCCAAATGACGCTGATGCAGGTAGCGCTGATATAGAAAAGAAAGCTATAAATGTTATGATGCGTGTTATGAATAATGATTTCATCATTTTAAATCCCTAAATTATTATAAGCGCTGTTTAACCGATTCCCTTTGAAATTATCAATATGTGTTATTTTAGTGTTGACAAAGTGTAGCAAATCGTATTTAATGACATTGCTGTACTTAGGTGTATTGTATCTAAACGAGGGACAGTGCAGTTTGGAATCCCCGCAAATGCGGGGTTTTTTATTATCTGGAGGGCGTATTTTATGACATCAGAAAATACACAGCAGGCTCCACAACCCATTAAAAAGCGTATACCACCAAAGGCAGGTCAAGGGCGTGTCAAAGGCGTTCCAAATAAAGTGACGCGCATTTTAAAAGAAGCAGTGGTTAAGGCTGCTGAGAATGCTGGGAATAAAATTGGCAAGGATGGTTTGATTTCTTATTTGGAAAAGCAGGCTATGGAATGCCCCGCTGCTTATTTAGCGTTGCTTGGTAAGGTGTTGCCTTTACAGGTAACAGGTGAAGATGGGGGAGCCATTAAGATCATAACGCGTGTAGAAATTGCTCCTTTAACAATGAATGACGACAAGACAGATTAAGATTGTACCAAAACTTATCCCTATTTTTGATGGGGATGCTTTGGTACGAGCGGCGTGGGGTGGACGAGGGTCTGGAAAGACAAGATCATTTGCATTGATGGCGGCTTTAAAAGGCTATCAATTTGGTATGCAGGGGATATCGGGGACCATTCTTTGTGCACGTCAGTTTCAGAATTCTTTGGCAGAAAGTTCATTGGAGGAGATTAAGCGCGCCATTGAAGCGCACGACTTTTTAAAGGACTATTACAAGGTTGGGGAATCTTCGATTAAGTCGATAGATGGTCGCGTAGCCTTTCAGTTTTCTGGTCTGGACCGTAATATTGCGAGCATTAAATCGATGGGGCGCATTTTGCTTTGTTGGGTTGATGAAGCAGAGCCGGTAACAGAGACGGCTTGGCAAACGCTTATACCGACTTTGCGAGAAGAAGGAGAGGGATGGCGGGCAGAATTATGGGTGACATGGAACCCGTTGCGAGAGAATGCCCCCGTTGAGAAGCGGTTTCGCTTTTCAGACAATGAGGCAATCAAGCGTGTTGAGATCAACTGGTCAGACAATCCGAAGTTTCCCAAGATCTTGAATGAAGCGCGGCTTGATGATCTGAGAAACCGTCCAGAGACCTATAAGCATATATGGGAGGGGGCTTATCTTACAGCAGTTCAAGGCGCTTATTATCAAAAGGAAATGTTGGCAGCCGAGCAAGAGGGGCGGATAGGGCGTGTTGCTCGTGACCCTTTAATGCAAATACGCGCCTTTTGGGATATTGGGGGGACAGGCGCCAAGGCAGATGCCACGGCGATATGGATAGCACAGTTTGTGGGGCGAGAAATTAGAGTGCTTAATTATTACGAAGCACAGGGACAGCCATTATCCGAGCACATAGGCTGGTTACGTCAGAATGGCTATGAGAAGGCATTGATGGTTCTCCCCCATGATGGTGCAACAAGAGACCGTGTACACAATGTGAGTTTTGAGAGCGCTCTTAAACAGGCAGGCTTTCAAACAAAAGTTATCCCTAATCAGGGAGCAGGGGCTGTTAAGATACGTATAGAAACAGTCCGCCGTGTTTTGCCTTCTGTTTGGTTTAATGAGAAGACGACAGTAGCAGGACGTAAGGCACTGAACTGGTATCACGAGAAATGGGATGAGAAGCGTAATATTGGCTTGGGAGCAGAGCATGATTGGTCCAGTCATGGGGCAGATGCCTTTGGACTGATGTGTATTTCATACAAACCACCAAAAGAAATACAAAAGCGACCAGCTTATAGCGGCAGAACGGAATATGAGAGTACCTCATGGATGGCAGAATGATGCATGATGATGAACGTTTAGAGAAAGACAGCAATGTATCTGATCTCTCTCATGAAGGTTTGTTTCGTAAGCTTGTGAGTTGGTACAAAGAAGATGTGGAGCATGTGAACAAATGGCGTGAACATGCGCGGGAGGATTTTGGTTTTTACAATGGTGATCAATGGAATGAAGAAGATTTATCGGCGTTAAAAAAGCAACGCCGCCCCGTTATGACTTTTAATCGTATTGCTCCGCTTGTGAATGCTGTTGTGGGTTCAGAACGCAACAATAAGCGAGAAGTGCAATTCATTCCTCGTCAAATAGGGAAGGCATTGCCAAGTGAATTACTTACAGGAGCAGCAGAATGGTTTCGCGACATGGCACATGCTGAATATGCAGATAGTGATGCTTTCCAAGATGCTGTCATTTGTGGAATGGGGTGGACTGATACCCGCCTTGATTATGAGAACAGCCTCGATGGTGAACCGGTCATTACGCGTTTAGATCCTTTAAAAATGGTCTGGGATAGTGCGGCAGTGCAACCGAATTTAACCGATGCACAACGTTTGTGGTATGTAGACCGCAAGCCGTTAGAAGTAGCTAAGCAGATGTTTCCCAAATCTCATTGGACAGAGCTGAGTGCAGATTGGGCAAGGGATGGGAGCTCTCATGAAGGTGTTCACTATAATGATCTTGATTATTACAGCGATGAGGGGAGCATTGATGTTGAAAACGGTCGTCGGATGGTCACGCTTGTTGAAGGACATTATAAACAAAAATACAATAAAGTCAATAGTTTGTTTGTAATTATTTTATATGAATCCACTCAAGAATCCACACTTTTATACGTGATTCATTTGACTATTTTTTATATAAGATTGCCATGCATGAATAGATCCAAAAAAGCTAATCATAAAGAAGTTTAAGAAGAAAAAACAACTTCAAAATGTCCTTCAAGCGTTTTAACTTCTTTCGGA
>NZ_JBHIRD010000030.1:7971-10606 GCF_042196905.1 Bartonella sp. AA89HNZF | reverse complement strand
CCCCAACCCAACCCCCCCCCCGCTCCGCCCCACCCAACAACCCCTCCCCCCTCCCCACACCCCCCCCATACCCCTACCTCTCCTACAACCGCCACCCCCCCCCCCCTACAACAGCCTTTACCCGCCCCCCCTACAACAGCCATACCCGCCCGCACCCTACAAACAGCCATACCGCTCTTGCCCCTACAACAGCCATACCGCTCTGCCCCTACAAACAGCCCTATCTAGCTTCTACGATAGCCTTTATCCCTTGAAAAGACAGAAGCATTTTTATTCTTTTCTCCATTGTTTTCCGCCCACTTAAGACATGAAAAAAGGAACTTCCATTGATGCGCAAATTGATCGCGCAATAAGAGCATTTGAAATGAGAAAATCTTACAACTTTCTTATTCCAATTAAAAAGGCTCAATGATCATTATAAATCAAAATATGACGATACATTCCATTTTTCATTAGAGTTCTTGCAAGCCAATAGCTTAGAATATATTCATAAAAGCGCTTCTAAAACACGAGACAGCCGCGATTCTTGAGATCAAGCATTTTAATATTAATGAAAGCACTAACATTCCCTTACAAGTTTAAGGTGTTGTTTTGTCAACAATCTTGTTAGCATGGACTGATTCTATGATGATGCGATATCATCACAATTGCTCTTTATAAACAGCATAATGATACGCATCATTTTACTCACACTTCTTTATAAGCCTTGCGTTATAGGCTTGTGGAGAAAAGATAAAGGAGAATCCTGTTGAATATAGCAATTATTTTGGGGTCTGTGCGTCAACCTTCCTTAACAAGAACTTTAGCCAGTTATTTAGCGGATTGCCTCATAAAACGGGGTGCATCACTTCATTGGGTTGATTTGCGTGAACAGCCCTTGCCGATGACAGATCCAGATTATCATCAGCAGGTAGAGGCTAATCCAAGTGCTGCAGTCCGTGAGTTTGTCAAAACCATTGCCGCGGCTGATGGCGTTATTCTAGCAAGCCCCGTTTATCAAGGGTCTTATTCGGGTGTTTTAAAAAATGCTCTTGATAATTTAGCCTATAATGCCTTTTTAAATAAACCTGTTGGACTTATCTCTCATGGGAGTACGGCCAAAAAATGCGCACAACCTTGTGAACATTTAGTGCCGGTGGTGCACACGCTTTATGGTTACACACTCCAATGTCAAATTGCCTCTTCCAACGAAGATTTTTCCTCAGATGATGAAGGTCGTACTTGGAAAGTTATAAGTGAAGAGGTACAAACACGTTGTGAAAGACTTGCTGATGAAATGTACACATTTTTAAAGCAAAGAGGTGGGATTTAAAGCAATAAGGGAGGGGGCATGAAAAAAAAGGAAGCGCGCTATCGTTATTTAGTGGTAGGGGGCACAGGGATGCTTGCTCCTTTGTATCAATCACTAGAGCCGCAAGAAGTGATTATTGCTGCACGCTTTCTTTCCCATAAAGTCCAGCTTGAGGCATTGCACAACAGACAGTTGTGCGTGTCGTTGGATTATGATTGTGCGGCATCAAAGGCGCAATTTTTAGAAACTGTGAAACAATGGCATGATCTAAAATATTGCATATTATGGATTCATTCGCCTGCCCATGCATTTTCTTGCGCATTAATTGAGCAGTTAGCTCTTTTGCCTAAACCACCATGTATTCTTCATATTTTTGGTTCCAACACGCATGATCAAATAATCCTCGAGTGCGCACGCAAAAACAAGGTTGATTTTATCCCCATTCAATTAGGACAAAAAACAACCCCAAAAGGTTTACGACGGCTGCCCCATCAGGAGATAAGCCAACAGGTACTGGATGCCATAAAAAACCATATGAATAAACAAAACTTATGATCAATACCTCTGCTTTGCAAAGAAGCAGTACCCCTTCAAACTCTATCCATACCCAAACACCCTCTTGAATAACTCATACTCTCTACATCATAGGCTTTTAGAACGAACAATCCCTCTCCTTTACGCCTCTAAACAGCATGCCTATATCAACAGCTTCAAAACCAAACGTTTTTCTAACCCTTCTCACACGGGCTTATCCCCCTCTCACAACCATCACGGCTCTTGAGCAACCACACACCTTTTTACAGTTTCACGTTTTTACGATTTTGCAAATTCACAGAAAACAAGCAAACTGCCGATAAACCGCCCCGTTAAAGCCTATACAAGCCTATTACAAACCTATCATCAGCCTATTCATTGCCATCAACCCTTTTCCCCCAACGCCCTCCATTCCCCCAATCCCCCATTCTAATTTTGACGCATTGCACAATCCAACCTTTACGCCTCCATTGGCACCTCTTCTCCCCAAGCGCTCCACAACCATCACGGCTCTTGAGCAACCACACACCTTTTTACAGTTTCACGTTTTTACGATTTTGCAAATTCACAGAAAACAAGCAAACTGCCGATAAACCGCCCCGTTAAAGCCTATACAAGCCTATTACAAACCTATCATCAGCCTATTCATTGCCATCAACCCTTTTCCCCCAACGCCCTCCATTCCCCCAATCCCCCATTCTAATTTTGACGCATTGCACAATCCAACCTTTATGCCTCCATTGGCACCTCTTCTCCCCAAGCGCCCCACAACCCTCACAGCCCTTGACCAACCACACCCCCTATTACAGT
>NZ_JBHIRD010000030.1:0-7871 GCF_042196905.1 Bartonella sp. AA89HNZF | reverse complement strand
GCCTCCATTGGCACCTCTTCTCCCCAAGCGCCCCACAACCCTCACAGCCCTTGACCAACCACACCCCCTATTACAGTTCCACATTTTTACGATTTTACAAATTCACAGAAAACAACAAGCTTCCGATAAACAGCCCCATTAAAGCCTATTACAAGCTTATTATAAGCCTATCACTTACCATCAACCCTTTCCCCCCCAGAGATCAGCGTAAAATGAGAAAAACAATTGATGCCCTCCTCTCACGTCATGAAGCAATGGCATGATCTAAAACTTATGCCTCCCCCATGACACGAGCACTACGTGCGCTTTTTCAGCGCTGCGTTTAATTGTTTGGTAACCTTGTAATACGAGATCAAACGCTTGATAAAAGAAATATACAGTGCCACAATGGGTATTGTTAAGAAAAAATCAAAAACACCCCCCAGCAGAATGATCAAAATCACCGTCCAAAATGCCGCTATTTCGTAATGCATTTTATCCCCTTCCTTTTATAAATTGATTGATTGGGTTGCTTCAGTCACTTCTTCCAACTGCTGAATCTTCTTTTTCAATCGATGAGTTAAAATTTCACGAAGGATCACAACAACAGGGATCGTTGCAAAAATACATACCGATAAAAAAAACCAGAAGAGCAAGAGAATGATAATATATTCAAATCTGCTCTCATCTACCTTAGCAGCTATCCCTTTAGAGAAAATCACATAGACATAAGCTTTGAAAAACATAATGATGAAAGAGAGGCATGCGTGGAGGATATAATCTTTGCGTGAAAAAGCGAGCCATTTTTTTAACGAATAGAAACTTATCTGTGTTTCTAGTGCTAAGTTTTGCGGCACTCTCTCTTTTTCTTTTCCGCTTTTTTCAAAGAAACAAAAATGCTGCGGCTGTTCTTTCATCAAACCTCTTTGTTTTTTCACTCTGTAATAGAGCCTCAAACGCTTGATTAAAGAATAATAAGGCGCCACAATAATCATATTCACAAAAATGGCAAAAACTGTAACTGCATTTAGAAGAAAATATTCAACTGGCAGAAACAAAATAAAAAACGCGATCTCACCCCTCATGCGTATAACCTCATTGATTAATCTCTTGCTGCTTTATTTTTTCTTTTAGTTTTTTCTTTATTTTTTCCAATTTACGCTCTTTAAAACGACAAATCCCCCACAAAATAGAAAGGGGTGTGAGAAGACAAAACCATATCAACACTGGTAAGAGAAAAATAAGAGAACCAATTCCTTCCCATCTTGTCCATTGCAACGGCTGTACCAGAGACTTTGCACCCGCAGGAACTTCTAAAGCCATCATGATAAGGCATGTACAAAACATGATAAAAAAGCGGTGCCCTATTACTTTACACCGTCCCACCCCTTTACGCATTTCCACTGAAGACACCATAAATTTTCTAAATGAAAAGAAAGACTCTTCAAATGTTGCTTTTTTCTCCTGCATTGTTCCCCTCTGCTTTTACGCTTCGCGCTTTTTACGCATTATTTTTAGGTTTAAGCTCTTTTTAAATTATCTAAACTCTTTATTTTTCTCAATAAATTTTTTCATCAATCCTAATTTCTACATCCATATATTCTAACTCCCCATCCTTTATGTAAAGAATATGAGGACGATAGTTTTTTCCATCAACCTCACAAATCGCGTCCTTTTCATAAACAAAATATCCCTGTTGCCTTAATTCTTCTCTTTTTTCCTCGATCAAATTTTCATAAGAATCTCTTCTTCTATTGCACAAATTGGGATCTGTAGCTCTAAAACATTCATAGCTTTCCACCTCCATGGAAAAATCCTTTGCCGCCTGTTGAAGCAAATCGTAACTGGGTTGCTTTGTCTTTTCTACCGCCTGAGCAATCACCATTGCGCGTTCCAGATGCTCCTCTTCGATGCTTGTTTCAAAGCCCAGCTTCTCACCTTCCATAAAGCTTTTGTGATAAGAGTGTAAGGTTTCAACATCGCCCATCAAAGCCAGAGCCGCAAGATAACGCAGGGAATAAGAAGCCAACCGAGGGACCACCGTTTTGTTTTCCCAAGGCAGGATTCTATATTGAGAGTGAAGCATCTTGCCAAGATCAACCTCAGTCATTGCCTCATCTAAAGCTTTCTCGAGTGCACGACGTAAACATCCAACGCTTACCTTTTCTTCAAAAATTTCCAACCCCTTCACATCAAAACTCAATTCAAGAGCAATCAAGCCTCCAGAATTATAAGGGTCTATCGTTTGGCAAGCCGCCGCATGGATACCAGAAACCACCGCAATTGCACAATCAAATCGCGGATACCCCTTCTCAGCATTATAAAGAAACTGCACTTCACGATCTGGTAAATAATAGGTGGCCAAATGATCTCCTTTTCCTTCAATTTCCACCTTCCACCCCAAACTCTTTAAAAGCGCCGTTGCACTTTCCATCGTTAAGATTTCCTCATCAGAAAGAGAAAACTCTTTTTCCTCAGATAACGGCTTAATCATCGGCATTTCCCCACTAGACGGCTCAAAAACGACAGGTTGTTCAAGCACGCGGCTTAATTCTTTTGTCACTTGGCAATACAGCCTCACCCGCTTGAAAGTAGAGTAATACAATGCCCAAATAAACATCATGACCACGGCAGAAAGCAGCGTGAAAAGCGTCAAGCCCACACCCCACGAGAGTACAACAATAATATCCATCATTTTAATATCTATCATTTTCTCCGCCCCTTCATGCGCTGTTTTGTTGAGAAGCGGTTTTTCTCCGCTTCCAGAGTGCTTGCTCCAACATATCGATCTTTTCTTTCAACAGAACCGTGAAAATGATACGAACCACAAAGGCAACAGGGATGAACAAAAAAATAAACCATGATATAAGCTCCATAATTAACGAGAGAGCTGCCACGACATCCCCTTCCCACTCCGCCAACTTCCACCCAAGCAACATGGGTACGAAGCGAAGAGCCATTCTTAAAGCTGCCACAATGAAAGCAATACAAAAGATGACTTTATAATTTTTGCGTGTCAGAAACGCTTCTTCAAGCGCAAAAGTCCGTGGTTCTTTATCCAATGGTGCATTTTTTCCATTGCCCCTCATTTTTTACCCCTCATTTGTCTCAATTTTCAAGCCATTTTCATGAACCGAAGCTTTCGTCCTCACAATGAATGAGAGCTCATCAATATCAAACGTTTGTATCCCTCATCTTTTATAAAGACAATATCAGGGATGCCTTTTTTCCATCACCTTCAAACATCGCACGAATAGAAACTCTCCTACAATACATGAGAATATATAAAGACCAGTATTCATTTTCTGTCCGCCCTTCACACGCTGTTTTGTTGGTAAGCCGTTTTTCTTCGCTGCCAGATTTCTTGATCCAACTTATCGATCTTTTTTTTCAACAAACGCGTAAAGATGATACCGACCACAAAGGCAACAGGAATGAGTACAAAAAGAAGCGCTGATATAAAAACCAATATTAATGTTAAAATGAACAGGATATAATTCCACCACCCTGTCAAATCCCACTTAAAAAACATAAAGAATGCCATTATAAAAGCTGACACAATGAAAGCAATGCAAAAGATGACTTTATAATTTTTGCTTGTCAAAAACGCTTCTTCCAGCGAAAAAGTCCGTGGTTCTTTATCCAATGGTGAATTTTTTCCATTGCCCCTCATTTTTTATCCCTCATTTGTTTCAAATTTTTAAGCCATTTTCATGAACCGAAGCTTTCGTCCTCACAATGAATGAGGGTTCATCAATATCAAGCGCTTGTATCCCTCATTTTTTATAAAGACAATATCAGCGGTGCATTTTTTTCCATCACCTTCAAACATCATGTTTTCATCACTCACAGTGTACCCCCTATTATCTTAAGGCTTCTCTTTTCTCCTCGATCAAATTTTCATAAAATATCTTCTTCTATTGCACAAATTTGGGTCTCTGACTCTAAAATTCTAAGTGCTCTTTTTATTTTCAGGAAGATAAGCTGCTTTCCAAAGAAGAAGCAAACGAGTGCAAGAAAATCGTAACGAAGTTGCTTTGTCTTTATGACGATTTGAATCATCTAGCAAAACCGGCCCAAATAGATTTTTTCGATATTTTTTTCAAAGCCCAAACTTTCATCTTCCATAAAGCTTTTATGAGAAAGCTGCCAAATATTAACATCAGCCCTCAATACCAAAGCCGCAAGGGTGTGCAAGCAAAGAAGAGGGCACTTGAGAGATAGAATAATTTCTTTTTCCCAAGGTGGTGCCACCATCTTGAAAGCCAAGCACGCGGCCAAGATCAACCTCAGTCCCAGATCAACCTCATTCATTGCCCTCATCGAAAACTTCCTCAAGTACACAGCATAAATGCCTTACGCTTACCTCTTCCTCAAGAAATTTCAATCCCTTTGCCTTAAAATCCACCCCTTTGCCTCAATGCCTCGTTGTCAATCTGGCCCCCCCAAAATGATAAAGCCCTAAAATGATAAGGATTAATCATTTGGCAAGCCGCCGCATGAATACCAGCGCCTCTCACAATTCCATAACCAAATTGCACAAAACCTTTTTCATCCAGAGAGAGAAACTGTCCTTCACGGTCTCGTAAATAAATAACGGTCTCGTAAATAAATAGATGTCCCTCTTTTCTTTCAATTTTCCCCCTCCACCCCAAGCTCTTTAAAAGCACTGTTACACTTTCTATGGAGCAAAACGTGTGCTTTTGGCTCACCTTCTCTATGCGTCTTGCCTCTCCACCTGCAAAAAATGGGCTCTTCTTCCCCAAACACCAGAATATCTTTTGCTTTAAGTATAGATTTTTCGCTCTCAATATCGCTTGGTAAGACACATTTTTATGCTTGATAAAAAGAAAATAAGTTACAAGATTTTCTCTCTTTAAGAGAACAGAAACAGCAAGTGAAACCCAAGAGCAGCCTCTCTTCACTTATCCCCCTTAAAAGCTCGCAAAAATCCCACTCAAGCAAAAGCCTCAACTCAAGCAAGAGCCTCAATTCTTTTCAAAACACGACACAAATATAAAAAGGCATAAAACGAGAAGTGCACCCCATGCTCCTTAATGAACAAGTCAAAAGCAAGGCTCAACAAAAGCCTCTCTTCACTTTTTCCCCTCGCTCACTTTCCCCTCGCTCACTTTCCCCTCGCTCACATCGTATAATATGACGGGCGCTCCTTTCTGCTCAACCTCTTCTTCTAATTGCCGTATCATTTTGTTCAACTGACGGGTCACGATAAAACGCATAATAAAAACAATCGGTAAGAATAAAAAAATACAGGCAAGCATCCATGCCAGCGGCTCGAATACGACAAGAGAAACAAAGTCCTGCCCTCTCCATATCTTAACGACAACAGTTATAACTATTGGAGCAGTCGCCATGACCGTAGAAAGATAGAATATTTTTTTATAGTCTTGCCAAACAAGAGAAAGCTGCTTTTTATCAAACATTCTGCTGCTTTTTATTTTGGGGAGATCTGTTTTAAGGCAATATCGCGTTCATTCAGCACGCATTTCAGTTCCTTTTTCACGCGACAATAAAGCCGCGCACGCTTGATAAACAGGTAATAAATGACAACGATTGGCGCCCATATTAAAACATTTAAGAGCGTAAAGAACAGGAAAGAAATGGCTATTAATGTTATAAGACTACTCGTCATTTTGTCCCCCTTCCACATTCTGCATACGCATTGCCTGATCGCGTTGTTGTATCGCTTCTTCCAATTGTGGAAGTATTTTGTTCAATTTTCTTGTTAACTTTATGCACATGATCCCAATGATCGGAGAAAAGAGAAGAATCCCTAACCATAGAAGGCCATAAATAATGCGACCTATTGAAAACCGCGGTATTATAAAACTGACCATACTATCCTTCCACCATACCAAATGTACGATAGAGAAAGCAAATTGCAAAACGGTAAAGAGGATAAAAATAAAAAGAATTATTTTACATTCTTTTGAATAAAGAGGCAGAGATTCTTTAAAGTTAAGAAAGCGTATTTTCGCATCAAGGGTCTTATGCGCGAGATTGTATCTCTTCATTTCTCCCAGATCATTGCGCAATTGTTGTATGGCGTGTTTTTGTTGCGTCGTACTCTTTTTCAAGTCTTGAGCGAATTTAAAAGATAACCTCATATGCTTGATCAACCGGTAAGGAAGCCTGATCATAACCATAAACATTAAAATGGCAATAATGATGCCCCCTAAAAAAGCCAAATGTTGTAGTATTATAATGCTCACTTTTTTCCCCTATCACATTGATGTGAAATTATCATTTTCATTCTCTTCTCAAACAAATGTTTCTAATCTCTTTGCTGTTTTTTTCACGCCATAATGAAGGAGACTATGGAGAATTAAAATAACAGGCAAAGTGATGGCACTACATACCAAAATAAACAAAAACGGCAGCGCTTCAATCAATAACAAAAAAAACAACGGATTATTGTGTGAAACAATCGCATATCGTATAGTAAAAGACGAAAAAAGCACAGCATGTATAAAAAGCGCAACTGCAATGAAAGCCATCCAAGAGATTATTTTATAATCTTTTTTTGAGAGAAGCAAAGATTCTTGAAAAGAAAAGGCACGCAACTGTGTTGCAAGAACTGTATTCTGTCCTCTCCCTCCTGCCTGATAATGCCTCAAATTCTGCGCTGCACCCTTTTTTAATTTCCTTCGCATCTTACATAACAGTACTGCCCGTTTTATCAAAGAATAATAAATGGACAAGATGATCTTCACGGTAGAAAAGAGTATCATGCTCCACGCAGAATAAATAACTATAACTATCCCTAAGGAGATCAATAATGTAGTTATTAAAAGAGGCATTATAGAAGTGATCACTTTTCCCCCCTATCATATTTTGTTGAGAGATTGGTTGTTTAGCTGTTTCTGCTCTGGTAAGTTTTCCCATTGTAGCATCATTTCCTTCGCATCCCGTTTAAATATGGCGTTAAAAATAGAAAAGAGCGGAAACAACCCAAAAAGAAAGCCAAAAATTATTTGCGGCAAGAGACATAAAAAAGCCCAAACACCATTCCACCCTAAGTTACGAAGAAATTCGATCGCAGGAATCTGTATAAAAATCTGACTCATTTCTTGAAGATCTTCTTGTTTCATTTTTCCCAGTGCTTGGAGCTGTTCCTTGGATATAAGGTGAAAAAATTCCAAAGGATCCATATAGGCAGACGCGGAAAAAAGCACCAACAAGAGGATAGCCAAACAACAAATGATGATATAATCGCCTGTTGAGAGAGCCATCCATTTTTTGAAAGTTGCCGATTGATCCAACACTGGCTGCGATACAAAAGCCTTATCTCCCTTATGGGCAGATTGGTGTTGTGATTTATCTTCGATCATACGGATACTCCCCCACTTCTAAAATTCCCACTCTTCAATATTTGATAGCACGCCACCAGCGCGGTAGATTCGCTTAGCACTCTTCTCAGAGTAAAGCAAGCACTATAATTCCCCTCTATGTATTTTGTTCACTTGCCTTATACGCGCTTATACATGAAGCGCTTACAAGCCCAAACATCCCTTTTCCCAAGGTGGTGCCCCCATCTTGAAAGCCAAACACGCGGCCAAGATCAACCTCAGTCCCAGATCAACCTCATTCATTGCCTCATCGAAAACTTCCTCAAGTACACGACACGCCCTACGCTTACCTCTTCCTCAAGAAATTTCAATCCCTTTGCCTTAAAATCCACCCCTTTGCCTCAAAGCCTCGTTGTCAATCTGGCCCCCCCAAAATGATAAAGCCCTAAAATGATAAGGATTAATCATTTGGCAAGCCGCAGCATGAATACCAGCGCCTCTCACAATTCCATAACCAAATTGCACAAAACCTTTTTCATCCAGAGAGAGAAACTGTCCTTCACGGTCTCGTAAATAAATAAC
>NZ_JBHIRD010000029.1:0-13034 GCF_042196905.1 Bartonella sp. AA89HNZF | reverse complement strand
TTTAAAATGAGACAATCTTAGGTTATTCGGGACTCTCATTCAATATGAATAACGATAGATTATCATTATAAATCAATACGTTGTATCTTTAAGGAGAAAATTAGTTCCTTTATATGAAGTGATCAATGATCGTTCAGGTGATGTGGTGAATTTTTTTCGGGTGTTGCAACGCCATTATTACCCTTTCATGGATCTGTTGGAGTTCCAGGTGAGTAGCCGTGAGGCGTTTGAACGGTTACGCACCCAAGATCCCAAGCCCCTGACAGATTTAGAGCGGGCATTGCGGTTTTTATATCTGCAGCGGTTGAGTTTTGGTGGCAAAGTGGCAAAACAGACGTTTGGAATTGATCCACACCGTGGTGCACGGTTTAATAGTCTCAAACTTGGAGCCTCCTTAAAGCTTATTTACCGTCGTTTAGCAGGTGTGACCATTGAACATTTAGATTGGTTTGAGTTTATTAGGCGCTATGATCGTCCCAACATCTTGTTTTACCTTGACCCGCCTTATTGGGGTGTTGAGGATTACTATGGCAAGGATTTGTTTAAGCGAGAGGATTATCAGAGGATGTCCACACTGCTTGCACAATTAAAGGGAAAGTTTCTTCTGTCACTCAATGATGTGCCGGAGATTCGCAAAAGCTTTAGCCCATTTAAGATAAAAGAGGTCACCATATCTTATACATGCAGTTCAAATAATCCAATTCCAGCTCAAGAGCTCATCATCTCAAATTGCGACTTTTAGCAAAGGAGAAAAAGCTGCCTTAAAGGGTCTTTAAATGATCTTTGAAAGGTCTTTGAAGACCCTTTGAAAACCCCTTTAATTTTTTAAAAAAGACGTGAATTTTAAAAATGAATTGCTGCAAAACCTGCTGACAAGCTACATACAAGACATATAGAATCAATAATTTATAGCACGACAAAAGTGCTGTGGCGGAGGGGGTAGGAATGCTATATTTATATAAAATCAATAGATTATATAGAAGTTCGGGAATTTTGATTCCGTTGATTCTTTTAACTTATTTTCTGCCTATCCCGAACCTTTTTAGAGCTTATTCTCGATCATTTAGTTCTAAATTTATCTTTTATTTTCTCTTCTTTCAGATATTAAGAAAGATGGCTGTGAGAGAAGGAATTGTGTTAGAGATCTGCTAGGGTTATTGTGTTTCAAAGGTTGCTTTTTAACGCCTTTTGAACTATATTACCACCTTATTGTAAGGTAGGAGTATAGTCATGGCTACAACTGTTAAACTATCTGATGATCTCATTAATGAGGCTAAGCGTTACGCGTCTGTTTATAGCCGCTCGGTTCCTAAGCAAATTGAATATTGGTCGCGTATGGGCAAAATAGCCGAAGAAAATCCAGATCTCTCCTTTCAATTTATTCAAGCAATCTTACTTGGACAACAAGAAAATGCACATGGCGATGTAACAGCATTCGAATTTGGCTGAATCTATGCAAGTTTTACAAACCCATTCATTTAAAAAAACTGTCAAAAAACTGCATGCCAACCAAAAACAAGATCTAGATCAAGCTGTTCGCGTCATTATGAAAACGCCCACCATTGGTCAAGCCAAAACAGGTGATCTTTCTGGTGTTTTTGTCTATAAATTTAAAATGGCCAAGCAATTGACGCTGCTTGCTTACAGCTATGAAGATCACACGATTACTTTGACCTTGTTAGCACTTGGCTCTCATGAAAATTTTTACCGAGATCTTAAAGCATAATATATTTTACAACTTGATAGAGGCACACAGCATTAATTTTACTAAAGTTCTCCAGTGCTAGAGGTATTAAACCAAAATTTATAGACATGATCAAGCTATATTGGGCACCTAATTGCGGCATAATATTTTTAGCTAAACCGATTGGAGGACTTTGCAGCAAAGGAGTACTGCACTCATCTGCTATTACATACCTCTAACTTGAGTTAAAAACAAAGCTCTTCCGTACACCCCAACAAATGGCTTTGTCATGATAGAACTTTATTAGATTAGAGGTAAGTCAGTAGCATCTGTTATAAATTTAACGCTTCGCACTTTCCTCGGTAAATTCAAGCCGCAAAATACTAAATACAATTAAGTCCTATAGCTCAATGCGCACATAATCATGCATGGTGTTTCTACGCTCAACAAGTTACACCTCAGTTCTCTTGCGCAAATACGAATAAGAAGGGTTTAATTTGCTAATTTTAGCTCAGTCTTAAGTACAACGTCTGGAAAGGCTACACGTGCCTGCTGCATCAACGTAATATTAATGCCATAGAAAAATCCCTTACTATCAGCTTCATAAAGATTGCCTATAATGTAAAAAATGAAAAATAATATAAAATAAATTTACAAAAATAATTGACTAGGATATTAAAGCACAATAACGATTCATGCAATGCAAGTCCGCAAGAGGAGATAAGGTATTGCATTTTAATTGAAGGTTTAGTTTTTAAGGAAAGTAAAAGCCTTATCCAACTAAGGCTCCGTGGGGAGGGGGCCATTACATGCAAGAACAAACATTTGTAAATTATAAGAAAAATGCTTATGAATTGGGCGTGGAGCGTTTACGCTAGAGATCCCTTCAATTCTTGAAGAAATGGCCGATGTTGCCCCTGATCTCGCAAAATTCATCATCTCTTTTGTGTATGGAGAAATTTATGAGCGACCTCACTTAACAAGCCGTATTCGGCAGCTTGCCACCGTTGCCATCTTTGCAACTCTCGGTAATGCAAGACGGCAACTCAAATTCCACCTTACCAGTGCTCTTAATATTGGGTGTAGTCCTGCTGAGCTGATTGAAGTAATGGATACAGTTGGCACTTTATGCAGGGTTTCCAGCAGCCTTAAATAGTGTTTTTGCTGCAAAAGAGGTCTTTGATGAAAAGCAACTAGACTTCATATCTAGTTGCGGCTCGCCATTAGTATGCGAGGATCGCTACGAATCTGGACTGAAGGCACTAGAACATATTGATGGCCCCGATGGACAAATGATTATTAAGACACTGGGTAGCATTGCTCCAGACTTAGCTCGTTTTGTTGTTGAGTTTGGGTTTGGTGATATCTACACACGGCATATCCTCAACTTCTTTGAACGGGAAATTATAACGGTGGCAGCGTTAGGAACTGCGATTCCACAGCTGAAGCTGCATATACAGGGTCTGCTTAATGTAGGTGGCACGCCCGAACAGGTGATTGAATTAGCAATTCACATTGCTCCTTATGCAGGCTTTCCTGCAGCGATTAATGTCGTTGAAATTGCTAAAGAAGTTTTTGCCTCACGCAAGGAGACATAGAGAAATTTATTTGCCAGCAACATCATTATTATCAAAAGCGTGATACTTACGAATTTAATTTTTTTCTTAATTTCAAGGAGAATTTAATGTCTACACCGTATCTTTTAATTACAGAAATATATCCTAAAGAAAACCAAACTCTTACAGTAGCTAAGAAATGGAGGCAGATCACAGCAGAAAAATCTGAGCAGCAGGCTACGGTGTTTGTATCTCTTGATAATAGGACTGTTCTGCAGTTGAGAGCCTTGCCCTCATTAAAACAGATTGAGAGCTTGCCGGGGATATGGGAGCTTGAATTAAAATTATTGGGAGAAAATCTTGTGAACGACTTTCGTCGTCAACTTTTGACCTATGTTGAATCGGTAAAAGTGCTCAAGCAGTCTTTGCCTAGCACACCGTATCTGCAGCTGCGTCATATTGAGGTTCCTCCAAGCCGTTTTACCTCCTACCGCCAATGGCGAGACAAAACTATTTTTGACCTTAGTACGCAAGGCATCTGAGGTTGAAGAGTTTATTGCTTATCATTCCATCATTAGTACAGAGCTGGGTGTTATGTTTCTCTCCGGTTTTTCTGTTGATCCTGAGATCTATAAGAGCCTTTTTTCTTCTCCGCGCTATCAAGAGATATTTAAAAAGGCCGGAGACAATTTTATCATGGGTGGAGAAGGTGGACTTTATACAAAAATTTACAAACGCTTTATTAATTAACAACGAACTACGGCGACAGCTGTAAAACTAAGCTGCAGCTTTTGGTTTGAGTGGAGGGTAGTGATTGCTAAAAATGAGCGCTTACTCTTCTATAATATTACCGAAAAGCCATGTATGTTTTAAGTAATGTAATTATTTTGGTAAATTTTTGCTTATATTTGATCAATAACGTAGTTACCGATTTTTAAAGCCATATAATAATTTTATGAAGAGTATGTTTTTATTTCAAATAAATCAAAGAGATATAAAAAGAGAGTTAAAATTAGTTATAATTTTGAGGCAGGGAGCACAATGAAAAATACATCTAATAAGAAAATTTTTATAGTTGGCAATAAATTTCATGAATTTAGTATACATGAAAACGTTAAGACTTTTGGGGAAATTTTAGAGATGATACGTACAAATTCCTTTGCCAATTTACCTAGTAATAGTCAACTTGTTAGCGGTCAAGGGTTAACAGAAGTTCAAGCTCAAGCTCTTTATGACCAAGGACTATATCCACTCGCAGCCCACGGGATTGATATTTCTCCTCTACTACAGCGTCCACTTCGCGTTAGCCGCCTGCAAAGTCATAAGCACTACATCAGAAATGCGATTATCTCTCACCCGAAACGTTTAGATGAGCATAATTTTGAATCTCACTTAATATTGGATGAACGGTCAGAACTAATGAATGATCATCAAACTGGACAACATATACAAGGTATGGTGTTGATTGAAGCAGCTCGTCAAATGTTTTTAGCAGTTACTGAGGAATATTTTATCGGAGATAACTGGACGGAGCTGTATTACTTTGTGTTAAATAGCCTGGCTGCCAATTTTACAGGGTTTGTATTCCCTCTTGACGTTGTTTTTAACTATCGAATTAACTCTAGCGATATATCCAGATTATCTCGCCTTCACTTCGATATAACTATATCAGTTAACCAAGGCGACACGAGCGTCGCTACTCTTTCCTTTCAGTTTACTGCTTATCATGCAGAAAAACTAAAGAAGAATGAACACAAACAAGCGATTAAATTTCTTAACAAGCAAACAGGTAGGGACTCTGTCTCGCGGAAAGCTGAGAACCTTGAAAATGTTTATCTTGCGTAGAGGCATTATCTATGAAAACAATAATGTACGAACTAAGTTTGACTACACAAGGACCGACTTATCCCCCGAGCGAAGTAATGGATGAAAAGGGAAATTTTATTGTTATTGGACAAATAAATCGCATGAATTCCCATGGAGAACTTACCTCAGAGTGGGGAAGAGCTTTGGTATAAACCTCTACTGTAACTCCTGAATTCGGCAAGAATGCTCCCTACGATATCATAAAAGAACTTTCAGATCCTCTTTCTAGTAGTGATGCCTCTCTTGTATTACATACTCTGCCCTTACCATTACCATGCAATAATTATCCAGTAATATTTGCACCAGCGCAATGCCCCAATGCGAAAAATATTTATCTGCCAAGCTATGGCTTCCATGAAGTACCAATACCAGACGCTCGAAACCAAGATGGTAGAAAGATTACTGCGCCGATAACCCTTGAACAATGGTGTAAAGCGAAAGGATCCATGGAAGTTTCCGTCCCTAACGACCAACGAACAGGACATTTTCGTTTTGAATTTTTGGGGTTAATTCCTAACAGTCTTTACACAATTATGGCACTACGGCAACATGATCTGAATCCCCATGCACCTACACGACCCGGCCCACTTGGTCTTCCCAATATACTACTGGCAGATGCTGATGGGCATGCCTTTTATCAAGCAATATTACCCAATCCGTTTCCATCTGTGAACGATCCCTCTGCTAATCGAATAGTAAATATCGTCTTGCTTTGGATGAGTTATCAAATGAATCGAGGCGGTGCGATCGGATGGTATGGCTTAGGAGGGGATGTCCACGCGCAGCTAAAGCTCAAAAAAACAGGTTTCTGGGAATTCACAACAAAGGATTAATATTACGAATAAATCATATCCATGCTTATAAAGAACAAACAACATTATAAAGTATTTAATTTTTTTTGAAGGGAGAAATTAACAATGAGCCTTGCGTATGCATTCTTCGATGTAGATGGCACCCTTATTCGGAGCAAGAGTATGCTCGCTTTCCACGATTTCTGGTATAAATCTTGGCTAAGTTTTTCAACCAACGCTCACCAAGAGGAATATGCAGATACTACTGCTATTTTACGTGCACACCATGATAACCAGAGTCCGCGCAGCGTAATAAACCGTCGCTTTTATGAATTTTTTGCCGGACGTGCTGTAGCAGAAGTAACAAGATGTGCAGAAACTTGGGCAAAGCGCGCGTTGATTAATCCTACTTTCTTAATCCAAGAAGTAGGAACAGAACTAAAATCCCATCATAGCCAAAAAATTGAGCCGGTCTTAGTATCCGGCTCTTTTATAGAAATTCTAGTCCCCATTGCAGAACATCTAGGTGTACCTTACATCTTGGCCACAAAACTATTGCATGATGGGCAAAAATATAATGGCCGTTTCGTCCCTCCGCAAACGATCGGCGTTGGAAAAGCGCTTGCGATTCAGGATTTTATTGAAAAACATGGTGGTGACCTTAAGAACTGCTGGGCCTACGGTGATGATATTTCCGATGAGCATATGCTGAAGCTTGTAGGTCATCCTGTCGCTGTTATTGGCGATCCTTTGCTTGAGGCGTATGCTCACAAGCATGGTTGGCGCTGTTTAAATCTACCTAAAGAATCACAAACTCTAGCATTCTCCTCTAAAAAGGTATTTCCTTTTAATGAGACGTCTTTACATGAAATATCAGTTCTTTAGTTATTCAACCTAATCACAATAAACTTTAAGGCTATCTTATTATTTAAACAATTTAATAATACTCAATACATTAAACATAATACAGTAATACATAATGCATGGCTAAAAATAAACTAGCTGAATATTAATGATTACAACTTCAGGTATAGAAAATGCTAAACGAAATGATAAAAAACACGACCGGAATTTACTCACAACAACAGAAACGTATTTTAGTCACAGGAGGCGCTCGCGGCATCGGTAAAGCAATTGTTCTAAACTTATTGAAAAATGGTCATAAGGTAGCAAGTGCAGACATCATTGACATAGAACTACCAACCTCCATCGATACGGCAAGCTTATGTAAATTGATTGTTGATATCCGCGATAAAGAAGCCATTGACTCTTCTGTCCATAAGGTTATCTTAGAATTTGGTGGTCTTGATGTCTTAGTTAATGTAGCAAGCATTTGTTATAGTGGCGATCCAGAAACAATTGATGCTCAAGAATGTGCTGAAACATTTGATGTGAATATTAAAGGAATGTTCTATATAATAGCTGCTACTTTACCCTATCTAAAAAAGGAGATTCGCGCCGATATTTAAATATTTCATCCATATGGGGTGTAGAATACAATCCTTCTTTAATTTCATATTCTTCTTCTAAATTTGCTGTAGAGGGCTATAGTGGTGGGTTGCGCTTATGGGGAATGCCACAAAATATTCGTGTTTGTTCAATCCAAGTTGATAAAGTTAATACGGATTTTCGTCGCAATTTTAAAGGATTCCCAGAGATACCTCCAGAGAATCTTGCCAAAATGCTTCACCCAGATGACATTGCTTCCGCGGTCAACTTTATTCTTTCCTCATCTAATACCGCACAAATTTCTTCTATACGTCTCGATGCTCCACTTTGGTATCAAATATAAGGATCTATCCAATGAAAATCACGCCCAGAATAGCTCTTGTCTTAACCCTCGTAGGAACATTTTTTTGGGGTTCCAATTTCCAAGCCACTAAGATAGCTTTAACAACTGTTTCTCCATGGACAGCTTCTTTTGAGCGGTTTCTCATTGCCGTAATCGCCATATTTTTAATTATGATTTTCAAAGAAGGCTTGCGGTGGCATGTTTTATCGCAAAATTTTATTTCTTATATTTTCCTAGGGATTATCGGTGTGGCAGGGTTTAATGGCGCTTTATTTGTTGGCTTGCAAACGTCAAATCCCATAACAGCCTCCCTCATCATGGCGACAACCCCTATTAGTGCTAATATTATTGAAGCTATCATGAATAAATCTTTCCCAACCTGTGAGAGGGTTATAGGGATGCTCATTAGCATGTTCGGGGTCTATTTAGTCATAACAAATGGGAAATTTTTGTCTAACCATGTTTCCTTTGCCAAAGGAGATATTATGATTCTTTTAGGTTCCATTGGTTGGGCGTTCTATACCGTGGGCACGCGGTCATTTGTCAAGAACGCAACCCCGCTTGAAACAACAAGCTGGACGATGCTCTCTGGCACCGTCGCCCTTGGCGTCCTAACCTTTTTATTCGAATCCCCTCTTCAAGAAACGATGTCTATGTCCGGCGCTAGTTTATTCGCACTCCTTTGGATAGGGGTTGCAGGATCAGTTTTAGCCTACCTATTTTGGAATATTGGAATAGCGATCCGAGGTCCGGGTAAGACGGCGATATTTTTCAATTTTGTACCTATTTCAGCCTTATTGGTGCAAATCCTGTTCGGCTTCATCCCTCAAATCATGCAAATCATAGGCGTTTTTGTTACGATTTTTGGAGTTCTAATCGGACAAGGCTATATATTCAGCTTACTAGGATCTAGAAAAGCCGTTCCCAATGCGCATAAAGAGTAATATACTTTTTAAGATGAATGGAAATTGGCGTGTTATTTTTCGCTTTATCGGAACAGATGTGGAGCTTGTTGATTATCAAGATTACCATTGATGAAAGGAATGAAAACAAATGACGCATAACCCCGCCCATTCTAGTGAAGTTCTAAAAGTAGCTTTTTTAGAAGAAATGGGGATAACAATACAAAAATTAGCGTATTGTCTTCATATAACAAAATACGTATTTATTGTCAAATAATATTTTATCTTTTTTTGATATTTTTTTGTATTTTTTAAATACGTTGTGTATTGATAATATCTTATGATTATGAATTGCTTCTTTTATATTTATATGCGTTTAAAGCTATATTATGGGCTTTATGAAACGATTGCGTTATTTTCTGAATCTATACATTGATAATATTTAGAAACGCTCTCATAGTGCGTATTTTTAACTTTATAACCTATCAGTTTTTTTCACTAAATGAATTTTAATTTTTTTGTGAATTTTTTTTATAACACATTTGCAACTTAACAGCTTTTCATAGAGATGGTCTTTATAACCAACCCTTTCATTTGCATTATGATTATAAAACCTTGCTGTTTTTATGCATTCTCTATAGCTGTTATATGCTTTATAGCCATGGCATCATTTTTCATGTTCATAAGAGAAACGATAAATAGGATAATTACGATTTATAGACTGTTATGAAAACATCTCAATAGAAACTGATAATTATAGAGATGAGCAAAATCTCTTTTAATAGACCGTGTCAGTGTTGTCAGTTCCTTTTAAGACCCTCTATTATTTTTTTTATGAGTAAAAATTAAAAACATTATATTTCAATAGTTTAATATCTTTAAAACATAACCCATATCAAGAGTACAATCTTGAAAGATAACCAATGATGTGAATTGATTAAAACCTGTCAGTTATGTGTCAGTAAATTGAACTGACAAAATAGATTATTTTAGTGAGTGATTAAAACGTGCTTTATGAAAAGCATATGCTCCTTTAAAGCCTTTTCAAAAGATAGTTTGTAACGCATAAGAAGTACTATCAAGACCATTATGGTTATGAGTTTTGAAGATTTTGAGTATTTTGAGGGTTCCTTTTACGCCCCTTTATATATTATTTTTCAATCAAAAAATAAAAGTTATTATATTTCAATATGTTAATGCTTTAAATAAACAACCTATATTACACACAACACGTAAATACAATCTGTAATATATATAAAAAGGGGTTTTGAAGGTATTTTGAGGGTGTGAGAAACCTTCAAAACCTATAAGTAATATAAGAAAATGAATATACATAACTCTCTTTAAACAAAGCTATCATTTTAGATTACGGTATAACCTCTTAAAGGCAATGTAAAAAAATTTAATTCACTTTAGATAGGGTTTCTTAAAAGTCTTAAAGGCAATCCAAATAAAAGTATCTAAAAGTGCAAGTTTCTTCTTTTTAGAATAACGCATATAAGCACTCTTTTTAAAGATTGTATCTAATCAACTTAACAAGAGAGGTATAGATTATGGTTATAAGCTCTATACCCCTTATGCGTTTATCATACCCATTATGTGAGCATGCTTTATAAGTTATTCAGTTTCTTTTAATACCAAATTTGGTAAGTTCTTAACGATTTTCATTGTCTCTAAACTTACGGTAATAACCCTCTGAAATAACTCTAGAGGGTAGGCAGGGTTGCCAATGGTTTCAACAGCATAACGATTGGCATCATTAACAATGCCACTCTTTTTATCAGTCTTTACGCATTGACGCCCCATAACCCATTCAAGAGCGGGTTTACCATTGACGATATACTCATAAGCTTCTTTAGGGATATCTGTCATGGTAATATTGCTATTATAAATAACAGTGGTTTTATCTTTCTCTTTACCTGCTTTTGCAAATTTCATTTCAGTTACATAATAGAATTTTTCGGGATTAGAGATATCTGTAACTTTTGGATTACCCTTTTTAAAGATCACTGGATAAGGTTCTACATCTTCATAATTTACGTGCAAATGACCGAGTTCACGCCCTGCTGTTACAAACTTCCAAAAATCATCAGCACTCTTTACACAAGGGATACGAGGCAATTCTTTGCATAAATTATCAGCATAACGAGAGCGATAATCTTCTGAATGAAGCAAACCGTAAACATAATAGAATAGATCATCTTTAGTGATAGTTTCATTAGGATAAGCCATTTTAAAATACGCTAATCCTTCATCCGTAATGGCATCACGGCGTTGTAAACCAGCTGTTGTGCTGTCTTCTGTAAAGTCTGTAAATAAATGGGATTGTTTTTTGTTTTTATTCTTTGAAACTGTAGTCTCTTCGTAAAAATATCTTGGAAAGCATTGACCTGTATCTATTGCGTGAAGGTTAGGTAAATCCTTACTCATCAAAACAGAAAAGCCACTTCGTGCTCCTACAGTAGAAATTTGTATTACCTTATTATCAATCGCTTTTCCCATTGGGAATATACGCGGCATTCTGTAAACACCGTCGTTGAGATCCCGATTATAATAAAGCCACTGCTTAGTAAAAGGACGATAAAGGCTTTGAGTAAGGCAATCACCTTCAAAGTTAAAAGTCTTGCCTTTGTCCAAGTCTCGTTTGAGATTATGACTCCAACTAATTTTGCTTTCATCCAAATTGACAAAATTATTTACAGCATTTTTACGTATCTTGCGATCAACATGTTCATAAGCATTATTAAAACGTTCCACTTCGTTGTTATAGAATGTAATCATATTACTCATGTTGGTAGCTAAAGCTTTATAGCTTGAGGCATAAACCCAAAGATCACGACTGGTCATAATACCACGGGAAAACGTTTCAAAGAGTTTTTTCCCATGAGGTTTCTTAACACCTATAGCTAAGAATGTTTCAAAACTGTTATCACGTTGATTAATCCAATCACCATGTTCATCCGGTGTAATCATTTGCCAGCTTTGTTTACGTGTAATACCACCAACACTACCAAAGTATTGAAGCGTCTCAAGTTTTTTTGCGGTGGAAAGATTATCTCCAATATCATGATAGTAAATTTTACACTCTCCAGCAACATTGGGATTTTTTATAAACAAGGTCACGGCAATACCCGTCATACTACCATTACCAAAAACATTTTCTCCTTCTTGAGCAGCTCCATTACTTAACATATTTTTACGAATATCCCCCCGTAAATTAAGTACATAAATACTTGTAAATTCTTTGGCTAAAGATTTTCGTAAACTGTCCATTGTTGACTTTTCTATATAACCAGAACCAGAAACAAAACCAATTACCCCAGCATTATCAATACGGTCACTAGCCCAACGAATAGCACGAATATAACTATCATAAAGCGCTCGTATATTCGTTACTTTGGATTGAGCAGCGTAGGTTTCACGAATACGATTATCTAATATGGGATAGGGAGTGTTCTTTGCATTATCGTTTTCATTCTTTTGTCCTACCGAATAAGGAGGGTTACCAAAGATAACTTCAATATTTAGTTTCTTTTGATGCTCTAAATATTCACTGTTTTCTTTAAATAATTTTTGCAGAAGGTTTTTCTCTTCAAGCATACGGAAGGTATCGGTCAAACCAATATGCTTGAAAGGAATATACTCACCTTTCATAAGACTATGATACGTTGATTCAATGTTAATCGCTGCTATGTAATAAGCGAGTAAGACAATCTCATTGGCATGGATATCATGACGGAATTTATATTCCATATCCTCTGGTTTGATGAGATTGGATTGTAAAAGCCGTGTGATAAAGGTCCCAGTACCCGTAAAAGGGTCAAGAATAGAAACATCCCGTGATCCCAAGCTTTTTCCAAACTCATTACGCAACACATCATCAACAGAATGAATGATAAAATCAACAACTTCAACGGGCGTATAAACAATCCCAAGCCTATCTGTTGTCTTTTTAAATGCCTTAGCAAAAAAGCTTTCATAAAGCGTAATAATAAGATTTTGCCTTGCTTGTGGTGTGGTAATCCCAGAAGCACGAAGCCTTACACTGTTATAAAACTCTTGTAACTCCTTGGATTCTTCCTCGATATTCGTTTTATCGAGTTCTGTTAAGATTTTTTCCATGGCTTGCGAAATGGCATTGTTCTGTACAAATTCATTGCCCTCAAACAAGGCTTCAAACACAGGACGGGTGACAAGATGTTGTGCTAACATCTCAATCGCTTCCTCTTGTTTTATTTCACTGTTTAAGTTGTTCTTTAATTCCTTATGAAAGGCATCAAAAGCATGAAAGGCTTCACTGTTTTCATCAGCAAGCAAGTTTTGGAGATGCGTGATATGGTTTTGTGCAATCTCAGCAACATTGCCTGCCCAATTTTCCCAATAATCCGCAATAGCAAATTTCTTCGCAATAAGGGTTTTCAAAGCATTGGGAAACTCTTTATA
>NZ_JBHIRD010000028.1:0-15587 GCF_042196905.1 Bartonella sp. AA89HNZF | reverse complement strand
AATGTTTTCAATATGCGTGACTTCAATTTATTTATTGAAGCAATGCCAGCTATTAATATCTCAACACAAAGTGAAACCATTGAAGACGGATATGATTATGGCGTAAGGCGGCGTGTTTTAACAGTAGATGTTGAATGCTATGCAACATGTGAAGATGGCGCACGTTTTGTTGACCAATTAGCATGGGAAGTTGAAGAGATTTTCCATGCCAACCCCAATCTTAACAACACCGTTGAGACATGCCGCCTGCAAAATATTGCTTTTGCCTTTGGTGATAATGGCGCTCTAGCACTCCACGGTGCAATTTTAACCTTTGACGTGACTTATGTGACAAATATCCCCAACATGAATGAAGAAGAAGGCAGTGTAACAGCAAGAATCGTTGAACCTTTCTTAAGTTTTGAACCAGAAACAGGCGTGAGAAATAAAGATAAATACCATAAAATTGAAGGTGGACATGTTAGAGCGGCGCGATAAAGAAATCACAGATCTAAAGAGACGTGTGGCCAATATGGTTGTGGTGGGGAAAATTAGCCATGTCGACCATAAAAACGCACGCTATCGAGTAAAAACTGGAGGTCTTGTCAGTGACTGGATTCCAGACACACAAGCCCGCGCCGGTAAAACACGCTCTTATGAAGGGCGCGATATTGGAGAGCAAGTGATTGTTGTTTCATCATCAGGGGATTTATCGCAAGGGATGATTGTGGGTTCCATTCATACCGATGCGAACCAAGCAGCCGATAAGGGCAGCATTCACCGAACGATATACCCTGATGGAACCAGCCTTGAATATGACGATGAACAAAACACTTATGGAATTCACATCAAATCCGGCGGAAAGTTTATTCTGACAATCGCTGATGGTGTGTCACTAAAAGGTGATGGTGGCAAGCTAGAGCTTACCGCACCGGAAGGCATAAAGATTGTTTCAGAAAGCGATATAAATTTAAACGCAAAAGGCAACATCTCTTTGAAGGCTGGTGATGGCATTTCACTGAATTCGAATGATAGTCTCTCTCTTCATTCTGGGAATAATGTTTCCATTCACTCAAGTGGATTAAGACATAACGGCACCAATGTAGGAGCAACCCATGTTCATGGGGGTGTTTATTCTGGTGGCGCGATGACAGGAGGTCCCAATTGAACAGTGGAATGGACCGCACAACGGGAAAGCCATTAACCGGCATTGATCATTTACGCCAATCAATTCTTGATATTTTGTTAACGCGGATTGGTTCGCGTGTAATGCGGCGTGATTATGGTTCACGTGTTGCAGAACTCATTGATGCACCGATTAATAATGCTTTTGCTGTTGCTCTTTATGCTGCTGTTGCTGAGGCTTTAGACAAGTGGGAACCGCGTTTTAAATTGAAAAAAATTGATTTTAAAAGGGGTGAGAATGGACACGTTTCTTTATCCTTTGAAGGCATTTATTTGCCATCCGGCAAGCCCATTACCATGGAAGGATTATTGATAAAATGAATGGAGTGCTTGCAAAACCAGACATCATCACAGAACTTTCTTTTGAAGAAATACGCGCTGCTGCTCTTGTCCATTTAAAAGAGCTTTTGCCTGAATATACCATTCTTGAAAGTGATCCGGCAGTAAAAGTCATTGAGGCTTTTAGCTATCGAGAACTGCTTTTAAGGCAGCGTATTAACGAAGCAGCACGCAACAACATTCTTGACTTTGCAACCGGTGAATCTCTTGATGCTTTGGGAAACTGGCATGGTATTGCCCGCATGGAAGAGGAAAGTGACGAGAGATATCGTGAACGCATACAGCTTCATGCCCGTGGAGGAAACGGAAGTGGAACAGAACCCTATTACAAGCTTATAGCCTTAACAGCCGATAGCCGTGTGAAGGATGCGATTATTTATCGTAAAGGCAAAGACCCAACCATCTATGTTGCTGTTTTTGGCAATAATGAAGAAGGAACAGCCTCTGAAGATCTCATACAAACAGTTTCACAAGCTCTTCACAGAAAAAATATCATCATGACCAATGATACAATCATTGTTCACGCTGCTGTCAAAAAAGTGCTGGATTTAGAAGCCGATGTTTGGCTGTTACCAGAAACATCTTTGAAAATTCTCACAACAATGGAAACAAATTTACGCACGGCTTGGAAACAAGAACAAGCCATTGGTCGTGAATTAAGTTTGTCGTGGTGGATTTCAAAACTAATGATTTCTGGTGTCCAAAAAGTCATTGCCATTACCCCAACACAAGACAGTATGGTTTGTGATGAAGAAATTTTATCGATTGGAAAAATCACCTTAAACTTTAAGGGGTATGCCCGCTAATGGTTGGTTCCCTCCTTCCCACAAACGCAACAGAATTTGAAAAGCGCCTTGCCGATGCTTGCGATTTTCATCAAGATATTGATGGTTCTGTTTTGGGGATTTCACGTGCTAAATTGATCACGCGCCCTCCCCGCTTTTTGCCGTGGTTGATTGAAGAATACGGGCTTGGTGAACTGACACCTTATGTTCCAAACCTCTATGATTTGATTGACCAAGGGCTTGCATGGCAACGCCTGCGCGGATCTGTTATGGCAATAGAGATGGGGTTGAGATGGTTAGAGATTACAGCCCGCTTTATACCCGCTTGGACGGGACGTGCATGGTGGAATTCCTTTCAACTTGATTTTGATCAGTTGCCTGAACGCAAAAGCCTTGAAGCCATTGAAGCGATCACAGATCTTTCCAAAAGTTTGCGCTCCGATTTTCGTCGTGGTGTTGCGGGGTATGATGTGCAAGCTGTTGAATGCAATATGTCACGCCTTGATGACAGCATGTTGGAGTATGAGAGCGGTGTTCGTTTAACAGCTGGGGACACTTTGTTTTCCTTTGGACGCACAACAGAAATCAATCATACCCTCACAAAAGAAGAAGGCCGGCTTATTGGTAATTGGATAGATGATGGGGATGAAGAGTTAAGCTGGGAACAAATTGATTATCCTTGGGATTTGGCAAATTTTCCGTGGTGTTCGGTCAAAAAACATGAACGCGATATGCTTATGGCAGAATGGTTTCATGGTCGCACGCTTTATCTCGTGTTAAGAGACAGCCAAAATAGCGTGATTGGGTATCGCAGATGCTATGCTGTAGCGCCTGTCGAACAGGCTTTGGATGGTGTGTATAGCCATTGTGGTAACAGATTCCAGCCCTCCTCGATGGGCACGGCGCTTCTTGTTGCAGCCCGCACAGATTTTCACGATGTTGATGGCAAACAAGCAGCATTTGTTTCTATTCTCGTTCACGGCATTCCCAAACAAGATATCCCCCTTGGAAAGCTTTGGTGTGACGTCAATGAACTGAATGGTGGTGTCGAGATACTCAAAACACCCATCAATATTTCTTTGCGTGCCGATGTTCGCGAACAATTCAAGATTTTATTGAGGTTTTAATATGAAGCATGAAAGTGGTTTACCCTTTGCAATTGACAGATCTCGCGGCAAAGAGGAACAACAAAGCGTTGTCTTTTATGGCAGGCGCCCTTTTCTTCAAGCGGGTGAACTCAATGAGGTTCAAACCATTATAAGGGGGCGGCATGACCGCTTGGGGCGCCTTGTTGCAAAAGAAGGAGACCGCGTTGAACGGGCTGATGCTTTTGTCAACAAAGACACAAGGACCGTCACTTTAACGGATGGCAAGATTTATATCGCAGGCGACATCTTTCCTGTCTCAAATGCTGTCTTGGAGAATATTTCCATGTTTGGGCGCGTGGAAATTGGTGTAAAGCTACAAAAGAAATGGGTGACATATGAGGATGATCCAGAGCTGTTGGGGCAAGTTGCCGGCAGTTTGGCAGAAGGAGAGCCCGGAGCGGCACGTGAAGTAGCAAAACTTGTCTGGGCACTAAAAGAGGATGCGCAGAATGGCACTTTCTTTCCGGTTTATATTTTACAAGATGGCGTTTTGATTGATCAAAAATCGCCCTCACTCCTTGAACCGGCCATGCAAGCCATTGCGACGTACGACCGCGCCCATGGGCATTATATCGTGGGGGGATGCCGAGTAAGTGCATTGGGAGCAAATAACGGTTGCCAAGTCTTTAGTATTCAAGAAGGAGAAGCTAATATCAATGGTTTCAAACGCAAACGCTTAGCGGCTTTGCGCCATGAAGAGATGCAAGATTTTTCGACAAGCGTTGTTCCAAGCGAAACGCATATTTTTGCGCCTTCAAAAGGGAAAACAAGTTTTACCTTTAAACCCTATTATTTTCCTATTGCTGATGTTCAGTCTCTTTTGTTGACAAAAGAAAAAACCGTTAACGTCACCCGTGGTGCTGTTGCCGCTGGGCGTGATGGGGTTCCTGATAAAAGCATCACCGCGTTTATCAAAATCGTTCAAGGAAGCAAGGAATTTAAAGAAGGCACAGATTTTAAAAAAACCGGAGACACCATTGATTGGGCACCGGTGGGAGACGAACCTTTAGCGGGGAGCAGCTATAAGGTGACTTATCGCTATCGTGCAAAAATCACGGCTGATAAGGTAACAGCGCAGGAAATTACAGTATCAGGTGGTGCTGAGAATGGTGATATCATTGTCAGTTACACTTACAAACTCCCCCGCATTGACCGTATTGGTCTCAACACAGGGGGAAATGTCGTCTATATCAAAGGGATTTCTTCAGACCAACCCATGGCACCCAGTGTCCCTGATGAGGTGCTCTCTCTTGCCACCATTACCAACAATTGGCTTAGTACCCCCCTTGTGGTTAATGATGGCACCCGTGTTGCCCCCTATGATGAGATGTGGCGCTATTTTCAACGAGTGCTTTCGCTTGATCGATTGATGCAATTAGAGCGTATTAAAAGCAATGTTGACTCTAAAGAACCTGTTGCCAAAAAGGGCATGTTTGCAGACCCTTTTCTTGATGATAGTTACAGAGATGAAGGCTTTCAACAAACAGGGGCTGTAGGCAACGGCATTTTACAGCTCGCCATTGATCCAACCTTTTACACCGCTAATCTTACAGCCCCTGTCACCCTTGACTGGACAAATGAAGTGATCATTGCGCAAGAGTTGACAACGGCTTGCGAAAAAATCAATCCTTATCAAAATTTTGCGACCTTGCCTGGTACAGTAACCCTTGAACCCGCGACAGACTTCTGGCATGAACAGCGCACCGATTGGCTCTCGGGTATCACCAATCAAATCATTATGGGAAAACATCGCGGCAGTACCATACGTAGAACAGAAGTAAGCGATAATTTCATCAACACACACCAAGAACAAATCGACTTTTTAAGACAAATTACCCTTCACTTTAAAATTGAAGGTTTTGGCAGTAGCGAAATCTTGGAAAGTCTTACCTTTGATGGTGTGAATGTTTTACCAAAGAGTCTCCTTATTGCCGATAGCAAGGGCACCCTTGAGGGCGCTTTCACGATTCCACAAAATATTACGGCTGGCACAAAAAACGTTGTGGCAAGGGGAAAAGGTGGAACCATTGCAACGGGGCTTTTTACCGGTCAAGGTCTGATTGATGTGAAAGTGATGCGGCGCACCACCACGGTGAAGATATGGACGCAAGTGGACCCACAAGCGCAAGTTTTTACCTCCGATGAAACACGGCAAATCACCGGTATTGACTTTCATCTTTGCAAAATCGGCAATCAGAACCATGATCTGGTGATTGATTTGGTGACCACAGAAAACGGCTATCCTACCGCCGATATTCAAGCGCAAAGCTTTTATTCTATGAAGGGCGCAAAGCTAGGTTGGGCAGAAGCACGCTATGATGTACCACTCCTTGTGATGGATGACCGCTTAACGGCTTTTGTCATTAAAACCGATGATGCGGATCATTCTGTTTCACTAGCAAAGCTTGGAGATTTTGATGCAGAACACCAGAGATATGTCTCAAGTCACCCTTACGTGACCGGTCCACGCTTTTCTTCTGTTAACGCACAAAGTTGGACAGCCCATCAAGATGAGGCTTTAGCCTTTCGGGTGCTCGCTGCCCGCTATAGGCAAACAGAAAAGATTGTCGATTTAGGCACTTTTGATCTTGTGGACTGCTCTGATTTACAAATACGCGCAGCCATTGAGTTGCCTTCAAGCGATTGTTCTGTCATCTTTGAAATTGAAAGAAACAACGGCACGGTTTATCAACTCCTTCCCTTTCAATTGCTCAGTCTTACTGAATATATCAGTGAAAAGATCAAGCTTCGCGCTATTCTTAAAGGAACAGAGAAACTCTCACCGGTGTTATTTGCTCCTGTTCAATTGATTGCGGGAAAGATCCATAAGGAAGCGACCTATGTCACGCGTGCTTTTGCCTTTGGTGAAAAAGCAAGATTGACCAGCTATATCAAAACCTTTTTACCGGGCGGTGCAACCTTTTCACTGGAGATGCAACTAGATGATGGTGGTTTCACCCCTTTGAAACTTGACGAAACAGAACAACTCGCTGAACCACTTTGGACAGAACGAAAATTTGTGAGCAGTGACAAAACAGCCAAACAAGCGCGCTTGAAACTCACGCTTACCGGTGGACCAGCAGCGCGATCCATGGTGAGTGATTTTGGCGCCGGCATATTGTGATGGGAGAAAACACATGACAAAAACGAAAAAACTCGACATGGAATTGCCTAAAGAGGGGCGTTTTATCAGTTCTGAATTCCCAATCTTGCGGGAAAACTTGACCAAAATTGATCAAGCTCTTTTGGCTGTTGAGGAAAAGATAAACGAAAAAGCACCTTTACAACACACGCATACGATCAACGAAATCGCAGATCTTGAAGCAGCCCTTAAGGGCAAGATGGCAGCGGATAAAACTTTCTCATTTGCTGATTTAAGCGATATCGAGGGTGCACACGATGCTGCCAACAATTATGTTCTCTATAAATCAAGCAACAATAACTTCACCTTTGGGAGTGCTGTCTCACTGTTAGGCGCACATCAACATAAAACCGAAGATATCGTGGGGCTTGATGATTTTAGAGCCAAGCTTAACGAAGATCTCACAAGCTATGGTCGCTTAGCCAGCCCAAATGAATGGCAAAATTATAATAAATTTACCAGCAAAATCACTATGAGTGGTGGCTTAGAACTGTTGGGTAATTCGTCGTTTAATCTCACCCACAATAATAAAGTTGTGACAAGTCTAAGTGCAAGTGGAAGCATGCTTAAAGGTCCAGCAACTGTTGATGGTAAGGCACTTTACACAAAAGATGAGGCTACCACTGTTCTTCAAAAAATACGCAATGAGATTGCAAAACTGAAAGAAGTTACCGCGCTTAATCCCCTTGAAATCCTCATGACAGAAAGTGGTACCATTCCATTTCCTGATAGTGTTAATAGCTACACCGATATTGAAATATGGGCGTGGGGTGGCGGTGGAGGCGGCAGTAATATAAAAGGCGGTGGTGGAGGTGGCGGCGGTTGCGTACGTATTAAAATCAAAGGATACCAGCTGGGAAACTCAAAAAATGCTCAAATTGGACGTGGTGGGAAAGGCGGTAATAACGAAAGGGGAGGCATAGGTGGTCAAACAATAATTCAGGGACTTCTTACCGCAGGCGGTGGCGGAGGTGGTGGATATTATGGATACGGAACTAGTGGCAATGAAGGAAGTGCCAACAGCAGTGGTCGCGGCGGTAGCGGTGGCAGCTACTACTCTAGTAACAGTAATGTTAATGGTAGCAGTTCTACTTTCGGTGGCGGGAGTGGTGGTGGCTACGCATACTATAGAAGTAACGACGGCCCCTTTATTGTCTACAAAACAAACATTGGACATGGTGGAAGCTCTATTTATGGGGGGGCTGGTGGTGGTTGCAGTGATGGTATCGCAAAAGGGGGTTACAGTGGGAAAGGCGGCAATGGTGGTGATGGAAATGGTTTTACCAGCGGCGGTGGCGGTGGCTACTTTCCAGGAAAATCTGGTGGAGATGGCGGCAATGGTGGTGACGGAGCAATCTTGTTGAGATTTTTTATCTAGGAGTTTTTTATGAAATATGCAGTTGTTGAAAATGGTGTGGTAACAAATATTATTGTAGCCTCAGAAGATTATGTTCACGCCTTTGATGGTGAATCGATCCCCTCAAGTGAAGCACAAATCGGCTGGACTTATAAGGACGGAGTGTTTTCTCCTCCCGTGGTGGATAAAGAAACAATGGCAGAGCTTAGCCATAAATCACAAGAAAAAGGTGAAGAAGCTTAGGCACTCAAACAATAGTGTTAATGATGCTTGTTGTATAAGCTGGCTTTGTATGTTTTTAAAATCCCCTTTAAAGCTCTTTCAAAGCCCTTTAAAGGGCTTTTTTGACTGACACTGTCAGACTTATGAAAAGGAGCTCTTGTTGTTATGGTCTCTTCATTGATTTGGAGAGCAAAATGACAATAGAATTTAAACTTCGTATTCACTTTATTAAGAATGGCAAGGGATCTAAGTTTTTAGCAATATTTGATCAGACAGCCGTTGGTATGTTTGTAAAATCCTTGATGTTAACGTGCAAATTTATCCCCTCCATGCACCTATTCTTCTCTTTACGCATGAGGTGGAGAAACAGGATAGTGCTCTGTTTCATAAGCTTCAATTAACAAAACAAGAGCTTTCATTCTATCAAATTCTAGAGTATTCTCTTTAGGTTGCTTGTCAAACATTGCAGACACAATTTCTAAAGATTCTTGGTAATCTCTCTCTGTACAAATTGGTTTGATATTCATTTCTTAAATTACACAGTATTGATGTTATACTGTTTAGATTGTAATGGTTTTTAAGTTAATTGCAAAGAAGACTATCTATGACTATACGCAATCCTAATCGTTGTCCTACTCATCCAGGAGAAGTTTTAGCAGATATTATTCCTGAAACAGGCAAAACAAAGTCAGAAATTGCACAAATGCTCGGTATATCACGCCAACATCTTTATGATATTCTAAATGCCAAAAAGCCTGTCTCTCCTTCTCTTTCGGCTTGTCTTGGCAAAATGTTTGGGAATGGAGCAGCAATATGGTTACGTATGCAAGCCAATTATGATGCTTGGCATGCAGAGCGTGAAACAGATGTTAGCAAAGTTCCGACACTCCATACTGCTTAATTGTATAACTCAGTCTCTAGAAACTTTTCCAAGTGGTTTTATTGCTTTAACTTCTTTAATTTTAAGTGCAATTTTACGCATGAAAGAAAGACTAAAACGCCCTTGTGGTTTTAAATCTTCAAAGTCAAACAAAGATTCGCAAGGAACAACATTAAATTCATCAACACGCACCCAAGATTGCTTTTGCAACCCCGCACGTCTACATTCTATCTCAGGTATTTTTAAGCTAAATTGCAAATTAATAGGTTCTTGAGAAGTGATAGGAAACAAAAAGAAATGGCTTTCAGTTTTAACCATGACACAAGAAGGACGTGCTTTACGCCCTGAATGTTCACCTTTTTGCGCTTGTTCGTGCCATAAATAATAATATTGAACAACATCCCCTGCTTTAAACATGTTCATCACTATTCAAAATGTCATCTAAACCACGATCTAAATCGTCTAATATATTTTGCGGTGCATCTGCGTAAACAAAAGATTGTACACTAGAATGGGATTTTATTAATTCATGATATAAATCAACAGGAAGCATAATGATTTTTTCACGCCCTCGTTTTGTCAAAGCGACAGGTGTAGACATAGCCTCGTCTAAAATATCGCCTGCCCCGCGGTTTACATCTGTAAAACTATATTTTTTCATATGCACATCCTATCTTTAATGTATAATACGTATTATACGTACAATATGTATTATGTAAAGATATTTTATGGCATTAACTACCTCCCCGCCTCAAGGCGAGGAGATGAGTCATGTTTTTTACTTAAGCAGCTTTTACAATAGTTTTTCCTAAAACTTGCTTGGCTTCTTCAACAAGCGTTTTATAATGTTTGCTCTCTTCTACTAACGTAAAGGCTCTAACAAGATGCATGTGGAGAGGTCCATAAATATAAACAGCCTTTTCAGTCGCTCCCATTTCATCCCAGTTACTTGGAAAATCAAACCGTGTATCGCGGTCATTATCCATTAACTTGTTTTTTAAATCATAAAAAGCTTTAACAAGGGCTTTTTTAAATGCACGCACCATATCATTGTTACGCATATAGGTCATGAGTAGAGTGGCTTGTGGTTCGTTGAGAATAGCAATTACTCTTTTCTGTCTTCCGCCTTTGGTCCCAAAGGGTGAGATTTCAAATCCAACCCTTCCAAATTCTTCAAAGTCTTCAATGTTTTGACGTACCAGCTTTATAACTGTAGCGTGGCTATTCCCCACACCACCGGCAATTTTTAAAGAGGTTGTGACAGCAATACCAGCATTGTTGATTGTCACTAAATTGTTCATGGTGAACTCCTTGTTGATTAATGTTTGTTAATGACACTCAATGAAGAATGCCGGGCGCTAACAAACACGGCAACAAGCCCGTCGTTATGCCTTCCCCTAAAAGGGTATTGTATAGCATAACCACACCCGACAACACTATTATACGCTACGCGCATATAATGAGTCAAAGTCTTTAGTCTGCGGAAGATTAGTTATTTCGGCAACCAATCCGCTTGTTGTTTTAAGGTGTTTGTTAGGCACCTTTGTATGAATCTAACGGTTTTAAACATTTTGTCAAGTCGCTCGCAAGAACGGCTTTCGCTTCTCATTTTTTCCCATTCATTTCTAGCCAATTATTAAAAGGAGCATAAAGTATGGCAACAGGTTTTCTACACGGTGTTGAAGTCGTTGAAGTTGACGACGGCACCCGCCCCCTTCGCGCGGTTCAGTCTGCCGTTATCGGAATTGTTGGCACAGCACCCGATGCCGATGAACAAGCATTCCCCATCAACACACCGGTTTTGGTAGCGGGTTCTCTTTCACAAACCGCAAAACTCGATAAAACGGGTAAGCGTCAAGGTACCTTACCCAATGCCCTTGATCTTATTTTCAAGCAAGTGGGGGCTATTGTCGTTGTCGTACGCGTGCAAGAAGGTGACAACGAAAATGCAACACTCACCAATGTTCTAGGCGATGTGAACGCAAATGGTGCTTATGAAGGCGTCCATGCTTTGATTGGAGCACAATCCATTGTGGGACAAACACCACGCATTCTCATCGCTCCAGGCTTTACACACAAACGCCCTATCAGTCTTAGCAAGATTGATGTGACGAACCAAGGAAGTGGTTACACTCAAGCAACTGTTAAAATTGCCGGCGGTGCAGAAGCAGAAGCAATCCTGAAAGATGGAAAAGTAACTTCTGTTGTCATTAAGAACGGTGGCTTTGATTATCACACCGCCCCAAATGTGACGATTGAAGGAGATGGCACTGGAGCGACAGCCAAAGCCGAAATCAGTGCAACCTCTAATCCTGTAGCAGCAGAACTGATTGGCATTGCCGAGCGTCTACGTGCTATTGTGGTGCTTGATGCACCAAAAACGACAGATGAAGCAGCACTTAGTACGGCAAAGGATTTTGATTCAAAACGCGCCATTCTCATTGACCCGTTTGTAAAGGTAAATCGTGATGGAAAAATCATAGAACAACCGGCAAATGCAGCGGTTGCTGGTATCATTGCCAAAACAGATTTTGCCCATGGTTTTTGGCATTCCCCTTCCAATAAAGTGATCAATGGCATTGTAGGAACTGCGCGTCCCATTGATTTTTCCATTGGGGACAGATCAAGCCGCGCTAACCTTCTTAACGAACAAAACATCACAACCATTATTCGGGAAAACGGCTATCGCCTCTGGGGTAATCGCACACTCTCAAGCGATACAAAATTTGCTTTCTTATCGGTGGTGCGCACCGCGGATATGATCAATGATGCCATTTTGCGCGGACATCTATGGGCTGTCGACCGCAATATCAAAAAGACCTACATGAATGATGTTAGTGAAAGCGTCAATGCCTATTTGCGTGATTTAAAAGCACAAGGCGCTATTCTTGGTGGACGCTGTACGCCTGATTTAGAGCTTAACACAGCAAGCGCCATTGAGAGCGGTAGAGTCTATTTCAATGTCGAATTCACCCCCACAACACCCGCAGAACATATCACGTTCCGTTCACGCATTGTGAATGATTACTTAGAGGAGATCTTTTAATGACCGTACCTGTTTTACCCAGAGTCTTGAAATATTTTAACATTTTTGTCGACGGCATTCCCTATCAGGCAAAATGTGAAAGTGTCACCCTACCGAATTTGAGTTTGGTTGTTGAAAGTTATCGCGGCGGTGGCATGGATAGCTCCATTGAAGTTGACCTTGGTCTTGAAACCCTCACGCTTAGCATGACCATTTCTGATTGCTCTCCAGAGTTGATGGCACTCTTAGGGCGCACCGATGTCAACATTTCATTGCGCAGTTCAATGCAAGCTCAAGGCACACCCGCAGAAGGTGTTGTCATTACCATGAGAGGGCTTTGCAAAGGCTTTGAAATGGCAGAATGGCAACCGGGAGGCAAAGCAACTTCTACAGCAACATTCACATTGCAATATTTCAAATATGTCCAGAAGGACGTTGAAATCGTTGAGATAGATGTCCTCAACTTGGTGAGAAAATTCAATGGCGTCAATCAACTCGCAGAACATAGAGAAAATATAGGATTATAAAAATGACCGTCCAAACAAGCATTACACATAAATTATTGATACCTGTTACTTTTGAAGGAAAAGAGCACACCACAATTACTTTACGGCGCCCCAAAACAAAAGATTTGCAAGCAATCGACAAAAAAGAAGGTATAGAGCAGACAATCGCTATGATCGCACGCCTTTCTGAATGGCCGCATGAGGTTATCAGCGAACTCGACATCAATGATTTGGCAAGTATTGGAGAGATCTTGGAGTCTTTTATCAAACGGCGGGATACCTCGACTGGGAAACCGCCGCTAAACTCATAGCCGATATTGCTATTGAGTTCCATTGGTCCCTTTCAGACATGATGGAAATGGAACCACAAGAACTCATATTCTGGCGAAACCAAGCAGCAGAAAGGTGTAAAACAAAATGAGTGAAAAAGTTGCTGATGCAAAGGTAAAATTGTCTCTTGAAGATAAACTCACGGCACCTCTCAAACGTGTTCAAAAACAATTCGATACATTGTCAAAAACACTCTCACATAGTTTGGGTATTCCGCGCTTTTCTGCTGCTGTCAAAAACATGACAAAAAGCCTTCATGGCGTTCAAAGTGCTCTTGGAGTGGCGGCAAGTCGTGCTTCAGTCTTTACCGGTGTCTTAGGGCTTGCCGGGGGTGGTCTTGTGGCAAGTGTGACCGCCCTCACCATGAAAACCATGCATCTGGGAGATAGTCTTTATCACGCATCACACCACTTAAATATGAGTGTTACGGCACTTCAATTATGGGGTGATGCAGCCGATAATTCAGGCACTTCTGCCGAACTTTTTCAACAATCCTTAGCGGTTTTAAATAGGCGTTCGGCACAAGCCTATGCCGGACAAAAAAGAGGCATGATGGGCTTTGAAGCGCTTGGCATTTCTGTCAAAAACACTTCTGGAAAACTCAAATCCACTTCTGTCTTGTTAGAAGAAATTACCGACAAGATGAGTAAGATGAAAAGCCAAGCACAAAGACAGCATATTGCCGCTCTGCTGTTTGGGGGTGATGGTAAAGAAATGGCGACCATGCTTGCACAAGGCATGGCGCCTATCAAAGAACTGTTTGCAAAGGCGCGGAAAGGAAAATGGCTGATAGGTGCCGATGTTGCACGCTATGCAGCAGATTTGAGTGATAAGCTTGGTGCTTTTAAGAAAAAAATAGGCGGTATCGCGAGCTTTATTGGCGCCCGTTTTATGCCCGTCATCAATGATATGATTGACGGTTTTTCAAAGTTGATTGATGAAAACCGCGACCTCATTCAAACAACTGTTGCGAGCTGGGCAAAAACCTTAAAAAAAGTCCTTAATGATTTGCTTAATCCTACCTCTGATTTAAGAAAAGGCATCAGTGATCTCACAGAGAGGATTAAAGGCTGGTTCCAATGGCTAGAACCTCTGATTGGTGAAATAACCCTCTTTAAAGTAGGACTTGTGGCACTTGGTTCGTTCATTTTTGGTCCACTCATTGCCGCATTAGCAGCCGTAGGAACAGCGTTTGTTAGCCTTGGTATCACAATTATGACGACACCTATCGGTTGGTTAATGGGTGGCATTGCAGCTCTTGTTGCTGCCGGATATCTGCTCTACAAAAATTGGGACAAAATCAATGGCTGGCTGCTTACATCACTAGCCATAGTAAGCGCAGTTTTTATCAGGCTTGCTTTCGCTCTTTCAGGACCAGTGCTTTCAGCCTTCACTTCTGTTGGTTCTAAAGTTACCGGTCTGGCTGTAAAACTTGGAAAATCCCTGCTCTCAAAAATAATCACAGCAGATAAAGCTTTTATTAGATTTTCCGCAACTCTGGGAAGATCACTGCTTTCAGCATTAGCCTCAGCTGCTTCTGCTGTTGCCAGTCTTGCTTTAACTCTTGTCGGTACACTGATTTCGGCAATAACTGCCGTTGGTTCTGCTTTTATATCACTTGGTGTTGCTATCATGACCACACCTATTGGCTGGATTATTGGTGGCACTGCTGCTCTTGTTGCTGCTGGATATCTGCTCTACAAACATTGGGACACAGTCATAAGCTTTATAAGCAAGTTATGGGATTCTTTTGCGAGCTTATGTAGTAATGTTTTTAATAACCTCTTTAGTCTTTTTAAAAACTTTTCACCACTCTCTTGGATTTCGAAAAAAATCAATGAACTCATTGAATGGCTGTTTGGTGTCGATTTAATGGAAATAGGCTCCAATCTTATTAATGGGCTTTGGGAGGGCATCAAAAGCAAATGGGATGATCTGTATAACGGTTTTGGCAATATGATGAAGAAATTAACCAGTTGGATGCCTAATTGGGTGAAAGAAAAGTTAGGGTTTAATGTTTCAATAGACAAGACTTCAACGCAGACCATTAAAACCTTTACCGAAGAAACCAATGCACGTGCAAAAAAAATGGTTGATACAGTAGTGGTTACAAATACCCCACCTGAAAAACGCAAGAGTGGTTTTAATACAAGTGTCGTTGAAACAGGACAAATGCAGGCAACAAATAAAGTAGGTGCTTTTAAAGCTCCAAAGCCCATTACGGTTCATAAGCCCGTTGAAGTAGACGCCCGTGTAACCATTACAAATCTAAATATTTCAGTACCCAATGGTCTCAAGGACGAAATCAGAGACGCTGTCAATCAAGCCCTTGAACGCTATGCCAAGCAGCAACGCTTGGCTATAGCCTCTAGCCTTTCGGATTAAATACCATGATGTTAGCTTTGGGTGGTTTTATTTTTTCGATTGAAACAGCAGCTTATCAAACACTTGATATGTCTTATGGGGTTCCATGGGTAGAGCAAGGACGATTGGGGCGCAAAGCAGCTCTTCAATTGCCTGCCGTTGCAAATGCGGAATTTTCTTTAACTGGTGTGATTTATCCAGATTTCAAAGGTGGTCACAGACAGCTCGAATATTTACGGCAAATGGCACATGAAGGACCTCACATTCTTGTGACTGGTCAGGGAAAAATTTTAGGAAAGTTTGTCATTCTTTCTGTAGAGGAAAA
>NZ_JBHIRD010000027.1:0-16576 GCF_042196905.1 Bartonella sp. AA89HNZF | reverse complement strand
TTCATGCTCACGCCCATCTTCTTCAGAGATCACATGTTTTTTGCCTGTGAATTTATGACGAAGACCAGGAGGACCACTTATTTGCCTTGCACGGACAACATTATGAAATGAGCTGAGAGCTTTGAAAGATATTTCCTTAAGAAAACATATAGGTTTTAAACAACATGAATATTCTTTGCTACGGCATCTTTTTTTACCCGAATAACAATGCCATGGAAGGGACGATCACAAAAGTATGAAGCAATCTACAGGCTATAATGACCAAATATTTAAGCTTTATTCTGCATTGCTTGATTCAGCATCAAGAAACTGATGCAAATCTACAATGTAATAACGTTGCAATGCATTATCTACACTGCTTTGTGCCTTTGCCTGCCATGCTTCTTGAGCGGATTGATAATCTGAAAAAATACCAACCACATCTAAATCATCAGGATTCTTAAATTGATTACTGTTAAGATTTTTTAATTCCCCACCAAATACAAGATGTAAATATTGTTTTTTTTCCTTTGTTTCAGTCATATGTGCCTCCATATCATTCAAATGATTTTAGCGCTTTTTATGTGATTAAACTAACTTTGCTTGACGAACAACATCTATCATATCCTGACAGCAATTATTTTTACCAGCAATTAAAAGCCCATATTGGTAAGGTTCAATTCCATAAGATAGTAAAGGAGTATCAAGTGATAAAAAACACCCTCCACACTCCTGCAAAATAAGATCAGCAGCGGCAATATCCCATTCATGACAATTTGGACGAACTAATACGATATCAATTTCATCTTGAGCAACAAGAACAATACGATAAGCAAGAGAAGGAAGATAATGGTAAAGACTGACTTGATTGAGAAAATCATCTGGTAATTTTTGTGCGAGCGATTTATCAAGTGAAATTTTATATTTTCGATGAACCTCAAAGGCTAAACGAGGAAGTTTTATTCCATTTAATGTTGCTCCTCCACCCGTTACAGCTGCATAAACATCCCCTTGAGCCGGACATTGTAAAACGCCCACAATAGGACGCCCATTCTCAATAATAGCAACAGAAATACACCAATAAGTACTGCCAGAAAGAAAACCACGTGTCCCATCAATAGGATCAACGACAAAGGAGCGCTTATAATCTTGTTGTTCTCGATTATCTTTTGTTTCTTCTGAAATCCATCCATAATTTGGACGTGCTCCAAGAAGCTTCTCTTTCAAGAAATGATCGACAGCAAAATCTGCCTCACTGACCGGGGAATTACCTTCTTTAATCCAGACATCCAACGTGCATCCAAAATACCGCATTGCTAAATCTCCTGCCTCTCGACAAACGTCACGCAAAAGATTTAAATCAGAAGAATGATGCATGTTATTTTCCTGCAAGTGTCATCCCTTCAATTAACAATGTTGGAGCTGCTGTACCATAACGCCGATCAATATCATTGGCAGGTGTTAAATGTGCTAACATATGAAGCAAATCAGAGCCTAGGGTTACTTCACTCACCGGATAAGCAATTTCACCATTTTCAATCCAAAAACCGGAAGCCCCACGACTATACTGACCAGTAATAAAATCAATGCCATGACCGAATAATTCGGTCACATAAAATCCATTTCGCAAATCTTTTATCATATCGCAAGGCGATACTAAACCCGGTTCAATAGCAAAATTTGTACTGGTCGGCTGCACTAATGATGCCGAACGCATACCGTGTCCATTTGTTTTAAGTCCCAATTCACGCGCTGTAGATGATGAAAGAAGCCAATTTTTTAAAATACCATTTTCAATAATATTGAGTGTTTTCCCCTCTACCCCTTCTCCATCAAAAGGATGAGAAGCATTTCCACGTAATCGCAAAGGTTGATCGGTTACATTAACATTAGGCTTCATCACTTCCTTGCCTAGGAAATTCTGTAAAAGACTCGTTTTTCGAGCCACAGAAGCTCCATTGACCATAGATGCGATATGCCCTGCAATTCCACGAGCCGTACGCGGATTAAAAATAACATCAACGCCCCCAGTCGCCGCACGAACTGCACCCAAACGTCGAACTGCACCAAGCCCTGCATTCTTTCCCACAGTTTCTGCTGCCTCTAAATCAGAAAAATGTAAGGCTGTTGTATAATCATAATCCCGCTCCATCTGTGTTCCTTCACCTGCAAGAGCACTACAAGAACGTGAAAAACAACTGGAACGATAGGCTCCACAAAAACCATCACTGGTCACAAGAATAAGTCCACTACGGCCATAAGCTGTTGCAGCGCCACCAGAATTGCTTACACCTTTAACATCAAGAGCTGCTGCCTCCGTTTTTAAAGCATCTTCTGTTAAAAAATGACTGCTGGGTATAAAATCATCAAAAAGATCAAGATCTTTAGGGTTCTTAACCAAACACTCTTTATCTGCCAAACCTTCAAATAAACTATCGGGAGAAGCTTTAGCCATTGCAATAGCACGTTCCGCAAGTTCTTGCGGATAAGATCCTAAATTAGCAGAAACACTTGCTACTTTTTTTCCAACAAAAACCCTTAGAGTAAAATCATTGCTCTCTGCAGATTCTGTCGATTCGACTTTCCCAAAACGAACAGATACACTGGTGGAATGTGCATGAACAATAACAGCATCAGCAGCGTCGGCCCCAGAACGCCTTGCTGCTTCAACCAATGAAACAGCTTTCTCAATCTGGTTCTTGTCAGTCATTATAGACTCCCTAAAATATTTTATTATTTACATTGATAAGCATTCTGACAAAAGATTATGCACATTTCATGCATTCTTTTTCTTTTAATGCATTAAATCATTTCCTTTTTCGCTTCTTTATGAAAAGATGCAATATGTCGTAAAATCTCTTTAGTTGCAAGATTGCTCATTGGACCTTATCATTTTAGAAGCCAAATCTCCACTGACAATCAAATCAACAGAACATTGACAATTAACAAAAGTCTTAGCAATAACACTTGAATTTAAGCCAAAATCCTCAAAAATTCGAAAAGCATAAAATGATCTAAATCACAGGTCTTCCTTCCTCTGGGTAGTAAAAAACCTACCTCATCTCTTTCCTATAGCATTCTTTAATTTCCAAGCAAGAATCAAGAAAATGCCTTATATTTGTATACACTTCTTTTCTTCTATAAACTCTCTCATAATGAGACGGCACTCTTGTAAATGAAACAAAACTTAAACAGAGTAAAAAATATTTCCTTCCATTATGGTTTCAACAAAATGAGCAGTCATAAACTTCTTTACCCTAATGGACGTAATATCATAAAGAACTCATTTTTTATATTTAAAAGTAATCAAAGAAATTATATTGTAATCTTTCAATAAAATTAATATTTTGATTTATACTTATAATTTATTGTTTTGTAATTTGTATAAAAAAGCCTAATAGCATAAAATTCTCTTTGTTTCGAACCTATTCATGTTGAGTCAATCGCAACTATTTGCGAGCATATCATGAATAAGGGGCATATGAATGAAAACTATTTAAGAAGAAATCAAAATGCCTCTTATGAAGGTTTTAAATCAAAAGCTATCGCAACATTAGAAACCAGCAAATATCATGACGATATTGGCCTACATCATAAGAGAAACAATGAGCTTCTGAAACTTTCTCATTTTCAATGAATTTCATAAGATTTTTAGCGCAAAATTAATCCCGTAAGATGATTTGAATCGATTTCAACAGCTAACTAAAAAATGCTCCGTAGCTCATTGGTTTGCCGTATACTCATAACTGATTCCGTTCTAATAATAAGTTACAATTTCTGCACCTTTTTTAAGGTGTTAACTTCTTTATAAACGCACACCCTTACAAGATGGTTTTGTTTTCAGTAAGAGCACGCCTGCTCATTTCAATCATTGCATCGCGAAGATGTAACTTAATTTTTGATCCAATAATCATTCCAAATAAAGGAGCAAGTAAGCCAGAAATAATTACAGTATGACGAATTTTGTTATTTGAAGAACCCGATTTTGTTGAACAAATATATTCATGATTAAAACTCATACGTGTAAAAGGAAGTTTAGCATAATCAGAAAAGCAAACATTTTTTATAACTTTATCAAGTGTAAAAGTTACTGTAGGTCCTTTTTTAGGTTTCATGCGTCCTATAGCGCCTTCTTTGAAAGGACCAGAAAGTTCTACCCACTCAAGTTCACTATCCCAGCAAGGCCATGATGCCACATCTTCCCATATAGCCCAAATTTTCTCAGCACTTGCTTCTGTACTAATTTCTTCACTATATATCCATTTAAACATGATAATCTCCCCTTTTTTATAAATTACTTATCTTTAGTGATAAAAAATAATATAAAAAATTATCCTTAAAGCTGCACAACGATAAGATACTTAATACTCTCAGATCTACTTAATATGTAATGATTAAATCAACAAGCGATACTACTAAACTAAACACACAAATATTCAGGATAAATGAACAATATTTTCAATACTAAACAAAATATCTTTTTTAAGTTTAGACAATAACAAAAAATAAAAGTTACGCATCATTAAAATATAAATGCAGACTGCATAGCTTAAAGCTTTCAACTGCTGATGAAATGTAATGATTAAGGTATAGCAGAAAGAAATTAGACAAAAAAGATCATAACTATTATCGAGGATATATATATCCTATTGGAGAAAAAACATCCTTCTGTAGTAAAGCTAATAAAACTTCATCAATTCCTTTAACATTAGAATCTTTTATTTACTTTCTGCTTGACCTTTTAAAAACCATATAAAATGAAGAAAACTGTGAAAAAACATTTTTTTATCTTATCGGATAAAAACAAGAACTTTCTCAAGATGTAAGCAATCGTAATTTATAAAGACGTATTGCTGTCTCACCATAAAAACGCTCATCGTCTAGATAAAAAATATCTGGTAAATGAATAATCGTATCTTTCTTTTCTTCGAGCACGAAGAGTGTATCAGCTTTTGCCCAACCTCCTCGCAAAGCTTCTACAAAAGCACGTTCACCTAAACAACGGCTATAGGGAGGATCAGCGCAAATAACATCAAATGGAAGCATTGTTCCAATATTGCCAAGTTTGGTTGCATCACGACGCAAAATCCGTCCAATCCCTTGCAATTCAAAAGCTTCGATATTTTTTTGAAGTACTCCACGCCCCTCAACTGAATTTTCAACAAAAACAGCAGCCTTTGCTCCACGTGAAAGTGCTTCAATGCCTAAAGCCCCCGTACCAGCAAAAAGATCAAGAATGCGTTTATTGGTCCAAAATTGTTCTTCACGGCTAGAAAGAATATTAAAAAGGCTTTCACGTGTACGATCACTCGTTGGGCGAATCGACTGATTAACAGGCGAAAATAAAATACGACCAGCAAATTTACCGCCTATAATCCGCACGTGGACCTCCAAATCGCTTCGAAGTTTTTGCACCATCACTCTGTGATTTAGATTTTTTCATAGAACCACCAAATGATTTTACTTTTTTCTTTCTCTCAAAAGAACGCTCATCATGACCACCTTTTATCATTTTCTCTTTATCCTTTAAAAAGCGATCTTTCTTACCAAAGGGATGCGTCTCGTCATAAGATATTTTGCCACGTTTTTGAACAAAACTTTCCCTCTTCTCTTTGTGTGACGAACTTTCTTTTAGTTTTTCCTTGCCTCGATGAAAGGACTTTCTACCATCCAAATCGCTCTTATAACCATGCGATTTCTCCTCACTATAGGAAGGCTTTCTACGTGCACTTTGCGGACGTGCACCAGGAGCCATCCAAACATTAGCACGGCGAGAACGCGGTAGAAAACGCTCTACTTTTCCTTCTTCACTTTTCTCCTTTTTTACATTTTCATGAGATTTTGTACTTAATCGTGCGCGACTATGTTCAACAGAACCATCTCTTGAGCGACGTCGTATCACCCTTTCACTTGAGAAAACCCAACCATCATTTGCAACAGAACGATCTTTCTGGCTTTTCTTTTCTGCAACAACTGCAGAATTTGAAAATGGCTTAAGAATAGGAGCATCAAAATCTGCATTGGCTTGCATAATCAAACGCTCTCCCAACTGATCTCGTAACATCCGCCCTTTTAACTCTTGCACAGCTCCTTCTTCTAAATCAGAGAGATGAAATGGACCATAAGATACACGTATTAATCGATTAACTGATAATCCCAATGCCCCTAAAACATTCTTTATTTCACGATTTTTTCCTTCTCGCAAAGCAACAGAAAGCCATATATTCGACCCTTGTTCGCGTTCAATTGATGCTTCAATTGAACCATAAAAAATACCATTAATCGCAATACCATTTTTAAGGTTATCCAGCGCACTCTGTTTTACTCTTCCATGAGCACGGACGCGATATTTGCGGACCCACCCCGTTACAGGAAGTTCTAATACACGCGCTAAGCCACCATCATTGGTTAAAAGCAAAAGCCCTTCCGTGTTAATGTCAAGCCTTCCTACAGAAAGAACACGCGGCATTCCTTTTGGTAAATTACTAAATACTGTAGGTCTGCCTTCAGGATCACGGTTCGTGGTGACAAGACCTGCTGGCTTATGGTAAAGCCATAAACGCGTTCGTTCTATAGGAGGTAAAGGTTTGCCATCAACTTTAATAACATCAGAGCGGCTAACATTAAAAGCTGGCGTTTTCACGACTTTACCATTCACAGAAATACGACCTGAAACAATCATCATTTCTGCATCTCGACGCGAAGCAACACCAGCACGCGCTAATCTTTTAGCAATTCGTTCACTCTCATTATTTTCATTCATTTGCGTTTCAAACCAATCTTTGCAAGTATGTTCAGAAAATTATTCACATGCACCATACCGCTTATCCTGAAAAATGAAGTAGCATAATCATTTATCATTTTCTATCCTTTAACGACAATAATGTATCTGTTGACTTGCAAGTTTGTTTTAAACTCTTTAAAAAATAGAGGTATTCTTTTCATTATAAAAGCGTAATAAATTATTCATTCCATAGCATTCCTTATCGAGATAACCTTTAGATTTTCTATGCCTTCAGTAGGAAGAATATTATGACTTTGACGCCCATGGAAATAGCCCTTTTAGAAGCGCAAGAAGCTGCAAAAAAAGATGAAGTTCCCGTAGGTGCTATCATTACACGTGGAAAAGCTATCATTGCACGCGCTGGTAACTTTATAAAATCTGCATATGACCCTACAGGACACGCAGAAATACGCGCAATCCGTATGGCTTGCAAAACATTGCAAAGCGAAAGGCTTCCTGATTGCGATCTTTATGTAACACTTGAACCTTGTGCTATGTGTGCTGCTGCCATTTCATTTGCACGCATACGACGTCTCTATTACGCAATAAATGATCCCAAAGGAGGTGCTATAGAAAACGGTCCACGTTTTTATCAGCAACCAACCTGTCATCACAAACCTGAGATTTATTCTGGTTTTAAAGAAAAAGAAGCAGCTCAATTACTTAAAGATTTTTTTGTACAAAAGCGATACTAAAAACAATTCTTCTTCCATAACTTTTACTCTTTAGAAACTATCCTATTTCTTAAAAAAGATTATTCATCCTTCTGATATAGCGAAAGCTATTTTGAAGCATTTTTTTCTCTTTTAATCCTGCATATGCTTCTATAAAATGATACATTCATTCATAAGAATAATTCATTATTTTGTATATAAAATATAAAGTCCAAAATATCGTAGATATACTCTTATTTCAAATTACATTGAAGCAATAAAAATCTCTTTCTTGGCACTCATAAGTGAGGTTACTGTCTAGATAAAAAACGTTTTAGAAAAGACTAAAAATGTCTTTTATGAAAGCTCTCAAATGCAAAAATTGCCACAACATTGAAATCTGGAAAATAAAATGATGGTATAAGCTCTCTCCTTCATAAGAATAAAGCTGCTAATTTTCAATGGCTTTCACGTTATACTATCCACACAAACAACGTTGTGAAATGGACTTAAAAGATATTTCTTGTTAAAAAAGCAACGCTGAACCATTCTCTCGATGCTATCGCCATATTGCTATTTCATGGAAATAACAACCAGCTTGCAGCAGCATTATAACTCTGCGTGAACTGAGAACTTGGTGTCATAATTAATGAGAAGAATACCTCACATACTTTATATTTTGTCTTTTTCTTATCGACCAATAGGTGCAATTTTTGCCGGTTGGCGATAACTTAAAGGTGGTTCAGTGAGATAGCGACGGTATTTTGAACTTCCAACTTGTGCTCTCTGACGACGTAAATATTCCTGTCGTTGCTTCGCATTCAACTGTGAAGGATTTTCTGAACCAACGCCATTAACTGACGATCCTTTGTGAGGAAAAGGAGTATTTCCTTGATGCTTCTTCGATATTGCCATTTCATTGACAGATCTATCTTGTTGTGGTACCGGCAAAAATCTGCGTGAACTAGGGCTTGGTATTACAAGTTTTGGATGGGGTTTCATAACAATCTGGCTGCTGTTATTTGTTGGTGTTAATGAAGTGATATTAGCAACATCTTCAAAAAACTGTATCGAAACTGGTTTATTGGTACCATAGGTAGGCGCATTACATCCCGTTAAAACAAAGCATATACCTAAAATTCCTATTGGAAATATTTTTACTTCACATTTTCTCACTGCTTATCCCATTTCCTAAGTATATGGCTGATTAATATTCCCGTTATTTATGAGAGAACGGTCCATATACAAATTTCCCCCCTGCAGATAAAACAACGGAATTTTTTTCGTACCACAAAAAACTATATTCATCAATACGAGAAATATACTTGCATTTCTTTCCTTTGATCTAAAACTTTAAACCTTGCCAAGAATCCGCAATTCCCGCAAAGCAGCTGCATCACGAGCAGATACATCCGGATAAGCTGGATCACTTCCAACATCTTGTGTATAACGCCATGATCGAGCACATTTTTTTCCCAACGCTTTCTTTGGATATACACCAACACCTTCAACATCATCCAAAGTAAACGCATCGGAAGGCATTGTATCCTGCGTAATTGTGAGTGCACTGGTAATACAGATCTCCGCCATATCCACATTTTCTAATGCCTCTCGTAAAACCAGATTGGAAATAAAAACAATAGGCGCAGCTTCCAAAGAGGATCCAATACGCTTATTAGCACGTTCAAGCTCTAAAGCACCTGTCACAACTTTACGGACCTGCCGAATTTTTTTCCAACGCTCAGCCAAAGATTGGTTTTGCCATTCTTCTGGTACAGAGCGAAATTGTTCCAAATGCACTGATTGGCTTTCTGGGTAACGCTCTAACCAAGCTTCCTCCATAGTAAAAGGCAACATTGGAGCAAGCCATGTTACCATACGCTCAAAAATCTCACGGACAACCTGCAAGGAGGCCTTGCGTTTTTTTGATGAAGGCGCATCACAATAAAGAGAATCCTTGCGGATATCAAAATAAAATGCCGATAACTCAATGATTGAAAAATCCAATAATGCACGCATAATCTTTTTAAAATCAAATTCATCGTAAGCGCGATTAATCAACTGATCAAGTTCAAAAAGCCTATGCAATATAAATTTTTCAAGATCCGGCAGTGCACCATAAGATATTTCTTCTCCATCATCATGTGCTAAAGTTCCAAGCATCCAACGAATTGCATTGCGTAGTTTACGATATGAATCCACATTTGTCTGAAGAATTTTCTTGCCTAAACGCTGATCTTCCCAATAATCTGTTGTCATCACCCAAAGACGAAAAATATCAGCTCCAGATGTTTTAATGATCTCTTGCGGAACAACCGTATTGCCTAAAGATTTAGACATTTTCTTACCATTCTCATCCAAAGTAAAACCGTGTGTGATCACTGCCTTATAAGGAGAGCAAGCACGCGTACCACAGCTTTCCAAAAGAGAAGATTGGAACCATCCACGATGTTGATCAGAGCCTTCAAAATAAACATCTGCAGGCCATTTTAAATCAGCCCGATCTTCTAATACAAAGCTATGGCTTGCTCCAGAATCAAACCAAACATCCAAAATATCATGAACCTGCATCCAAGGCTCATGCGCACGGTCACCTAAAAAACGTTCACGTGCTCCTTCAGCAAACCATGCATCTGCCCCTTCTACTTCAAAAGCCCGTAAAATACGTTCGTTCACGCTTTCATCTTTCAAAACAACACCATCCTCATTCGCAAAAATACAAATAGGAACTCCCCAAGAGCGCTGACGAGAAAGAACCCAATCAGGACGATCTACTATCATAGAAGCTAGACGGTTTTGCCCAGAAGATGGTACAAAACGCGTTTTTGAAACAGCTTCCAAAGCCCGACTGCGTAAAGTTGAACCATCCCCAAAATCTTTATCCATTGAAATAAACCATTGCGGCGTATTACGAAAAATAACGGGTTTTTTCGAACGCCAACTATGGGGATAGGAATGTTTTAAACGACCGCGTGCAAATAATCGATCTGCTTTAATTAAAGCGTTAATGACCTCTTTATTGGCGTCACCTATTTTTCCATTATCATCAATAACACGTGCTGCTCCCCCTTCACGATCCGGTCCCAAACCCGGAACATCTTTCGTATAGAAACCCGCATCATCGACAGGAAATGGTATAGATGAATCAATCCCTGCTTGCTCCAATAGAGGCTTATAAGCATTCCAAATTTCAAAGTCCTCACGCCCATGACTTGGTGCTGTATGGACAAAACCTGTACCAGCATTCTCTGTCACATGCGACCCCTCAAGCAATGGAATTTTAAAGTTATACCCCCCAGCCAAACCTTTGAGTGGATGAGAAAGAACAAGAGCTTTCAATTCATCAGTAGAAATAACACGCAAACGCTTCAAAACAAGTTTGGCTTTTTCTGCACAACTCATCGCTAGAGCATCTGCAAAGAGAAGCTTTTCTCCCGCTTGAGGACCAAAATCATTTTCAGCACTTTCAACTTCGTAAATACTATAAGAAATTTGCGAAGAATAACTCACTGCACGATTGCTTGGAATTGTCCATGGTGTTGTTGTCCAAATGACGACATAAGCACCATATAAATCATCAGAATTTGCTTCAAAAACAGGAAACTTAACCCAAATCACCTCTGATTCATGATCATGATATTCAATCTCAGCCTCTGCCAAAGCCGTACGCTCCACAACAGACCACATCACCGGCTTGGAACCACGATAAATCTGATCTGACATAGCAAATTTTATCAATTCACTAGCAATGCGTGCTTCTGCATGAAAAGCCATTGTAGTGTAAGGTGTGTTAAAATCTCCCACAACACCAAGGCGTTTAAATTCTTCGCTTTGAACGGTTACCCAATGTTGTGCAAATTCACGGCATTCTTGACGAAACTCATTCAGAGGTACCTCGTCCTTATTTTTTCCCTGTGCTCGATATTTTTCTTCAATTTTCCATTCAATTGGAAGCCCATGGCAATCCCAACCAGGAACATAATTTGCATTAAAACCGCGCATTTGGAATGAACGAACAACCACATCCTTTAGAACTTTGTTTAAAGCATGCCCGATATGAATATGACCATTTGCATAAGGTGGACCATCATGAAGAATATAAAATGGACGATCTTTTGCTTGTTGGCGCAATTGCGCATAAAGCCCTATATTTTCCCAATGCGCCATCAATTCAAGCTCTTTTTGCGGAAGACCTGCACGCATGGGAAAATTTGTCTGTGGGAGATAAAGAGTTTTTGAATAATCTATTGTTTCATTTTTCACAGTCATTGTGAAATATTCCTGTCCACTTTTACGAGTTTACTTTTGCATAACTTCCCTGAACCCTGCAACTCTGGTTTTTATCTATAGGGAAATCCGAGCTTATCATTCGTATTAAGCAGCGATCAAGAAAATATATCATTACACTTTATGGGCTTTAACATGAAATTCACAAGAAAAGAAACCAAAAAATGATTAAAAAAATAAAGGCTCCACTAATAGTGGAGCCTCTTAGAAATTTACTCTTAAAAAAGATCAAAATTTGTATGCTACACCAACACGGAAATCATTGGTTTTGTAATTAACTTCAAGTTTTTCTTTTGCAAATTTCTTTTTACCAAAATCGGAATAACGATATTCTGCACGTACAATCACATTATCCAACATCGCGAAATCAATGCCACCACCCAGAGTGTAACCAATCATGGTTTTTGTCTCATCAGTTAAGTTTTTAGAAGAAACGACACTTCCATCCTCACCCTTAACAGATATTGATACAGTGTCTTGGAACTGCCCATAAGCAATACCACCAGCAAGATAAGGCATAAAGCGATCAGCAGCAAAACCGATACGTACCCGTGTAGCACCACCCCAATTTTGTTTGAAAGTATGGTTTAAAGCTTCAACTTCATCTTCTTGATCCAGAGCAAGTTCAGAAGCAACCTTTTTGATTTGTTCTATACCGTATACACTGGAATTGTTCTTATCCACCGCTTGTGTACTTTGTGCACCGTGTCCAGCCATATTCTGTCCACCATGAGAACGAGAAGCATGTGGATTAGCACCAGAGCCATGCCCACCTGCATGAGATGCACCATGCGAATTAGCATTTCCGCTACCATGGGAAGAACTATGATGACCTCCCTGTTGGGCTCCGCTTGTTCCATTAGAAGCTTTTGTCTCTGAACCAGAGGATGATCCTGATCTCGCGAGTACAAGTGATGAACTCGGTACTGTTTTTTCTGCTGCTGATGATTGTGATACAGATTGTACCGGTGTAGGTGCTTTTGCTGCTGGCTGTACTGCTGGTGTGGTTACAGTAGATTTTACTGGTGCAGGTTGTACTTGTGCAGGCACTACTGATACAGTATTTACAGGCGCATTAGCTCCATTTGCCCTTACGCTTGATAACTGACCTACTACAGCTGATCGCGATGCTGACTGCTCTGATGTTCCTGCGCCTGTTGTATGGGATATCGGTTTAAGTTCAGCTGACTGGGATCCACCTACCCCACCTAACGATGATGCCCCTCCTGTATCTGATCTTCCCAATGAAGACGATGCCGATTGCACTGGTTGGGAGAAGGTTGATTGTACTACTGTTAATGCAGCTGGCGTTTTTGATGGCTGTGCTGGAACTCCTGATGTTTTTTCCGACGTCTCTGTTTTTCCTGCTGTTGCACTAACATCGCTAGACGTTCTAGTTGTTACTGGTTGATTTGATTGTGCTTCTCCTGTTTGTGACGATTGACCTGCTGTTGAAGTCCCTACTGCTGCACCAGAAGGTGTTCCTGACGCAGGTTTTGCTGGTGCAGGTTTTGCTGGTGCAGGTGTTCCTGCACCTGCAGATCCTCCTGAAGCGGCTTTTGGTGCTTGTGATTGTGTTCCTGCTTGGGGGGCTGAAGGGGTTGAATGTGTTTGTAGGTTTGCGGATCTGCGGGATCTTACGACTGCATTTTCTACTGTAGTGTTATCAGCCGCTCCTATAGTAATGGTCTTTGTGTGTTTTTTTCCAGATATCATTAAATCCGTATCGATGCCAAAAATAAAGTTATCACCGAGATCAATATTAGAACCTGCATAAAAACCACCTACAAAACCTGAAAGTTTAGGAGAGAACTCTTTATCTAGTGGTAAACTCTTTTCTTGACCAACAAGAGCCATATCCGCTTTGCTCGAAAAACCACCAGCTTGGACACCTAAATAAAGGCCTGTCCATGAAAAAGTAGGCGCAACAATGGCAGAAGAAGAAGCAGTCGATGATGCTGGTTGATGAGGAATCATAACATCAGCAGCTAGTGCTGTAGACGCTGAAATTAAAGAAAAAATAGACGCTGTTATTAAACGTTTTGTATTCATAAAATCTCTCCAAATATCCAAAATGAAATGTATATAGAGCATCTTTTTTGAAAGATCTGTAGCAAAAATGACACACTCACAAAAAAATAAAGAATTTTTGAAGATTATCAAAATACAACTCTCAAGAATAATTCTTGTGCAATAAACAAATTATATCAAATTTTTTTAAACAAAAAGCGCGTTGCAATCACCTGTTTTGAAGCCAATGTATGCATGTGTCATAGAGGACAACTAGCATTAGCTCCCACTCAATTGCCTAATTGGAATTATGAAATTAAGCACATCTAAAAAATAAATTTGCATATTTTTAAAAAATGGGAGTGCCCATATGTCATCCAGCACACCCCTACTCATTCCTAACAACTTTTAAGTAATGCATGATTCAGGCTACGGGTGGATTGTGCCAAATCAAGGAAATAAATCATGGGGAGAAAAACTGATGAAACAATAGAGTTTGATGGATACATTACGCTTTACCGTATCCATGAATTGAGAGACTTTAGAGATAAAAAGGCAGGTAATCTTGACAGCTTTATAGAGGATGAAGACAGTTTAAGTCATGAAAACGATTGTTGGATTTATAATGATGCCAAGGCGTATTCCTTTACCAATATTTACGATAGCGCTAAGGTTTTTGATAACGCACAAGTTGCTTATAATGCACAGATTAATGCATAGATTTTTGAAAACGAAAAAATTTATGATAATTCAGAAGCTTGTAACAAAACTATGACCGCCCAGAACGGCGTCCCTTCAACAAAAGACGACATTCCTTTCTAACACCAAAAAACTAACCTTTTAACACCAGCGTGATTCACGCCATGGTAAAATTATATGGTATGTGCGTATTGGTCGTGGTCAACGCATTAGAGTACGTGGAACCTATGGAACGCAAGAGTTTGTTGACAACTACCAAAGTGCGCTTGCTAAATTACAAGGGCTTATACTTCCAAAATCCAAAACCGGTAAACTTATTGAAAGGTTATTTGCATGGCTACTTAAACAGTATTTTAACAGTATCAATTGGCATAGCTTCTCTAAAGTCATAAAAAGAACTCATCCTGATGAAGGTGTGTGCTTCTATAGGTCTCATTTCATACCAAGCAATCGAAAAGAAACATATTATAGCCGGTGTTGAACATCGCAAATAAACACTTGGAATGGCTAGAGACTTTCTGAAAGGTCTAAACGGACTTTTTAAATGGGCCATTGAACAGGGTCTTTTTGAAAATAATCCAGCTTTAAGAATCAAAAGACCTCCTCTCAAAAACGAAGACGGATTTCCAGTCAAAACAGAAAAAAGTAAATTCCAAACAGATGTTTTTCTGCCAATTTTGTCTGAAATAGCCCAAACCCTTTAAATTGGTCCTATTGGAGAAGAAACATTCATTTGTGGTCAAGTTAATCAAAAACTCTCGAAAGAAAGCTTTGGCGATACATTTAGATAGACTTGTAATACTGTAGGCATTAAAAAATCAGCGCGCATGGTTTAAGAAAATTAGCAGCAACACGCGCTGCTAATTTCGGTGCAACAGTCTCGCAACTCAAAGCAGTTTTTGGCTAGACAGACAACACTATGGCATCTCTTTACACAAAGAGCGCAGACCGTAAAAACTTGCTCTTGAAGCCATAAAAAAGCTTCAAAAAGATGAGGAAAAGAGGCCTATAAAACTCAATAGAATCAGGAACAACCTATTCTCTTATATTAGACATAAATATTTTATTTTACACATATTTGTGAATGAAACGGCTTTTAAAACCTTTTCTGTTAAAGTTTATGCTTTTTTCCTCTGCATAATTTAGCGTTTTTAAGTTCTATTCTTGAAAAACTATGCAATACTTTAACAAACTATTTATTGATCTAAGCGTTCAATAATCTTTTCTTCCATTCAAATTACCTTTTTGCTTATCCTAAAGAAAAAAGCATTATAAATATACCTAATTTTCAGTCATATCTGGAAAAGGTTTCAAACTGTCGATGCAAATCTTACACAACATTTTATTCAAATAGTGTAAATCAGCCCTTTCCTCCAAGATACCCTTTAGACGCATTAAATATCTGAATATTTTTATTTAAAAAATAAAAATCTTTTAAAGAGCTTTCTTATTGAATTGTACTTATTTAAACTCAATAAAAATTTTCCTTGAATATATATCCCATTCTTACAAATTTATCTCTCATAAACTGTCAAAGCAATAACATTTTCTTTTCGCAGATATGACCGATCTAAATAGAATAAATATCTGTAAAGGTAAAATAATTTAAAAATACACGACCGAAATTTAATATAATTTATCAAACATTTTCAACTGAACTTTTCTTATTATTACGAAAACGACCATTAGAACTTAAAAAATATTGCTTTGTGAAAAATTTTCAAACAGGAAAAAGAAATGATAAATATCATAATTACCTTTCATTTTTTCAGAAAAAACTATCATATTTAAAAATGAAACTCTTAGATAACACACTAAAAGAATTAACTTATGAAGAATTATTTTAATTGAAACTTAAATAGTTTTACAAAGAACGCTTTAAAATGCGTATTAAAATGATTGACCTTTTGCAAGAAATTTGTCAAAAAGCATATCTAGTTTGGAGGGGTGGCCGAGCGGTTTAAGGCACCGGTCTTGAAAACCGGCGTGCAGGAGACTGTACCGTGGGTTCGAATCCCACCCCCTCCGCCACAGCACTTGTGTAGCTTGCCAGCAGGTGTAGCTTGCCAGCAGGTTTTGTATATGTATGTAGCTTGCCAGCGGTTTTTGTATATTTTGCCACTAGGTTTTGTACCAATTTATTTTTTCTCAAAGAGTTTTTAAG
>NZ_JBHIRD010000026.1:0-16900 GCF_042196905.1 Bartonella sp. AA89HNZF | reverse complement strand
ATTTAGGGAGAATATAAAGACGTAAAGGTGAAAACCAATCACAAGCCTTACCATCATCTTTTAATTCAGCTTTCCGATTTTCAAAAGCATCTACGGCAATGTCTTTTAAGTAATGGAGATTGCTTATTGCTTCACGCTTTTGTTTATCGCGTTCTTTAATGGGGTTACGCCCCTCATGCAAAACAGAGCGCCACCCAAGTTGCCAATTCACGGGCTTGTTTTAAAGAGACATGTCTTAAGGCACCCAATCCCATTTCACGGCGTTGACCATGAATGGTATAACGATAAATCCATTGAGCACCTCCATCTTTACGTTTGTGAAGAAGCAAGCCCCGGCACCATCATTATATTTTCCAGCTTCCAATGTTGCGACAGATCTTGCATTAAGACGGTTCATAAGAGCCATTTTTACTCCTTTCTTATATAAATTTATCCACACATTCATCCCACTTGTTATGTGCAAATGAGTGGTTTTGATTGATTCAAGATAAACAGCTTTGAAATGAGAGAATCTTACATTATTCGAGGGTCTAATTCAATATGAATAACGCTAGATTATCATTATAAATCAAAGTGTTGTTTTTGTATGAAGCGTGCTTTATAGACAAATGTTAGAAAACCCTATTCCCTTAATTTTACTCAGGCACGACTAACTTAAAAGTCAGTAAAAACAATAGGCTACATATAACAAAGAAGAGTGTGGTGCCCAGACGCGGATTCGAACCACGGACACGCGGATTTTCAGTCCGCTGCTCTACCAACTGAGCTATCTGGGCATGCTTCATAAAAAATATAAAGCGTTTGCGGTTATAACATTAAAATTTTCTCTGTCCAGTCATCAAAAGAAAAATAATTGATTTTTTAATAAGTTTATCTCCCTATTCTAGAGCGTTATCAATGAATTTTTATCATAAAATAAAATTGATAGGTATATTGGACACTTTAGTGTATTGTTATTAGAAGGCTGTCTTATTGTGGTGATGATACGAAAAAAAATTAAAAGAATCAATCGAGAAGCATGATTAAGAAAGATTTTTTTATAAAGTTTTTATGAATCTTAAGCATACGCAATAATAGACAATATTTTTGACTTTTTTCTAAAAAGATTATTGATTAGTCTTTATAATAATTTGTTTTTCTTTATAAAGAAAGAAAAACATCTAAAAGGGGAGAAATAATGATAATGTTACAAAAACCAAGTAGTCGTCCCAATAATACTAATTTTTCTTCAGGTCCTTGTAGCAAACGGCCTGGTTGGACTCTTGATGTTCTTAAAAATGCATTAGTTGGGCGTTCGCATAGATCGAGAGAAGCAGAATTAAAACTTGCTGAAGTTGTTGATTTAACCCGTGAGATTCTTGAAGTTCCTTCTGATCATCGTATAGGAATTATGCCTGGTTCAGATACCGGTGCTGTTGAGGCCGCTTTATGGTCTTTATTAGGTGAGCGTGGCATTGATATGGCGGCGTGGGAAAGTTTTGGGTTTGGGTGGAATAAAGATGTTGTCGAGCAATTAAAACTTTCTGATGTGCGTCGTTTTGAAGCTCCTTATGGTGAAATACCAGATTTAACACAACTTGACTTTGATCGGGATGTTGTTTTTACATGGAATGGGACAACTTCTGGTGTGCGTATTCCTAATGCAGATTTCATTCCGCATAAGCGGGCTGGATTGACCATTTGTGATGCAACATCGGCAGCTTTTGCGCAATATCTTGATTTTTCAAAATTAGATGTTGTGACGTTTTCATGGCAGAAAGTTTTGGGAGGTGAAGCAGCACATGGTATGGTGATTTTAAGCCCTCGTGCTGTTGAGAGGCTTGAGAATCATGTTCCAGCTTGGCCTATGCCCCAACTTTTCTATATGACAAAAAATGGAAAATTGAATGAAGATATTTTTAAAGGAAAGATCATCAATACACCTTCTATGCTTTGTGTTGAGGATTTCCTTGATGGGTTGAAGTGGGCAAAATCTCTAGGAGGTGCAGCGGCATTAAGAGCTCGGGTTGAGAAAAATTTTTCTGTACTTGATGCTTTTGTTCGCAAAACGCCATGGTTAGAATATTTGGCAAAAGATCCTGAAGTGCGTTCTAACACCGCTGTTTGTTTAGATATTGTGGATCCAGTGATTACTGCTTTGGATACAGAAAATCGAGTATCTTTTATAAAAGCGGTTGTGAAACGTCTTGATGAGGAAGGGGTTGCTTATGATATCGGTTCGTATCGCGATGCTCCTCCTGGGCTTCGAATTTGGGCGGGTATAACAATTGAGGCTTCCGATCTTGAAATTTTAACACAATGGCTTGAGTGGGCGTTCCAAGTTGAAAAAGCACAGCTTTAAATAATTACTGGTGATTTTCACAACGTGTTTTTAAACAAAAAAGGATACGAGAGATTATGATGATCTTTCGTATTCTTGTATCAAACAAACAGCCTCTAAATATTACATGAATTGTAAAAGATTAAGACGGGGAATGAATACTTTGTCAGGTGTTGGATACGAACAAATTAAAATCTCTAATGTTTTTACTTTTTGTAGCGAAAATGACAGATTTAAAATATTTGGGTATTTTCTTATCTTTATTATCATAAATTTGAAAATTTAATCACTTGAAGATTGAGAAAAATCTGAAATGAGGAGTCGCACTTGCTTTAAGGTTTCGTTATAAGGAAGCATTTGTTTTTGAATGCTGGTTTTTTTGACCAAACATGACGGAGAAAATTATGGCCAATGTAGTTGTTGTCGGTACACAATGGGGTGATGAAGGCAAAGGTAAAATTGTAGATTGGTTGTCTGAGCGAGCAGATATTGTGGTAAGATATCAGGGGGGGCATAATGCTGGCCACACATTGGTTATTGATGGAGTGAGTTATAAATTATCGCTTTTACCGTCTGGTTTAGTGCGTGGAAAGCTATCAATCATTGGAAATGGTGTTGTTGTTGATCCTCATCATTTTGTTGCAGAATTAAAAAAACTATGTGATCAGGGTGTACAAATTACACCAGAAATTTTACGGATTGCTGAAAATGCTCCTTTGATTCTTTCTTTGCATCGTGATCTTGATGCAATTCGAGAAAGCGGTTTATCTGGTTTAAAGATTGGTACAACAAAGCGCGGTATTGGACCGGCTTATGAAGATAAGGTGGGACGTCGTGCTATCCGAGTGATGGATTTAGCAGAAAAAGATACACTTATGGCTAAGATTGAGCGGCTTTTGAGGCATCATAATGCTTTGCGTCGTGGAATGGGTGTTGCGGAAATTGATTCTCAAGCACTTTATGATGAATTGATGCAAGTCGCGGATAAAATTTTACCCTTTATGGATTGTACGTGGCGTCTTTTAGATGAAGGGTATCGAGGAGGGAAACACATTCTTTTTGAAGGTGCGCAAGGTGCTTTACTCGATAATGATTTTGGAACTTATCCTTATGTAACGTCATCGAATACAGTTGCTGGGCAGGCATGTACAGGTTCAGGGATGGGACCTGGTGCAATTCATTATGTTTTGGGTATTGCAAAAGCTTACACCACACGCGTTGGAGAAGGGCCGTTTCCGACAGAGCAAATAAATGATATTGGTGAATTTCTGGGAGTGCGTGGACATGAATTTGGTGTTGTAACGGGTCGAAAGCGTCGATGTGGTTGGTTTGATGCTGTCTTAGTACGTCAGATGGTAACAATTTGCGGTGTGCAAGGGATAGCATTGACAAAACTTGATGTTTTGGATGGTTTAGATGAAATAAAAATTTGTATTGGTTATGAGCTTGATGGTAGAAGAATTGATTATTTACCTTCTTCCATGGGAGCTCAAGCTCGGGTGAAGCCTGTTTATGAAACATTAGAAGGTTGGAAGGAAAAAACAGCACATGCGCTGACGTGGGAAGATTTACCTGCGCAGGCTGTTAAATACATACGCTATATTGAAGAACGGATTAATACAAAAGTAGCTTTATTATCCACGAGTCCAGAGCGTGAAGATACTATTCTGATTACAGATCCCTTTGCAAATTGATGGTTGTTTTTAGATTTCTATATATGTTCTCTGTTCGTTTTTGTATCTTTTTACAAAAAAGTTTTTAAGAGCACGTAAGAGAAAGGTGCAAAATAGCATTGTTTATTTTTCATATTCATTTTACATTATTGCGATAGTTGTACCAATATTAAATGGCAACCAATTTAGAAGGCTAAAATAAAGTTTTTTGGCTTTACTATTGATTTTTTCTCAGTTTAAGAGAGATTATAGAGGAAATGGTAGATTTCGTTGGAATCTTAAAAAAGACAATTAATGCACAAAATAATATTACACCACAAGTGCGTAAGCGGATTTATAAGCGGGCTATCGAAACACTAGAACATCAATTTGTAATAGCAAAAATCCCACAAGCAATAGCGGATGAACAAAGAAAGATTCTTCGAAGTTCTATCGCAACCGTTGAAGAAGAATATTTAGTAGTTGAAAAGAAATTGCTTTCTTCAGTCATTGGGTGGAATCCCACAAATATAAATGAAGATAAGAAAGTTACAAAAAAAGTTATATTACCAAAGAATAATGAATTTTCAATGGTAAACATAAAAAGAAAGCAGGATTTTGTTGCACGTTCAAAAGATAATAAAGTATTTGATAAGCCTTATGTATCAGATGTACCAGATGCAGAGCCTGTTAATATGGGGGCTTATTTCTCTTCTCAGCATGTTAATAGCTGTACGTTAAAGGGTTCTCCCTCGCAGGAAGATAATCCGCATATTGTTTCGCATATTTTTTCCCAGGCTTTACGTCGCGCTAATAAATCACTGGTGCAAAGGCGTATTGTGATAAGTGCTGTTTCTGTTGTTAGTATTGTTGTTTTAACGGTTGGTATTTTTTTTGTTGGTGAGCGTGTATTTATATCAAATGATCATCAGTTGTTAGGAGAAAATCTTCAAGCTTCTCACAGAGTTCCAAAGGCACTTTCGGTTAAGAGAAAGTTAACACAACGCTTATTAGAGGATGGGAGTGAAATTGATGTCGGTTTAAAACAAGCGACAGATTCTTCGGATGAAGAAGGAATCTCAACAGTTGTTTCTAGCAATTTGCAGTCGCTTGAAAAATCGGGTGAAGCTGTTTTTTATCAAGCACGTACAAATTATGATGCAGAAAAGATGGCAACCGGAAGTGTTCGCTGGACGCTTATAAAGGAGTCTTATGTGAAGGGGGCTCCAGAAGAAACAACTATACAAGGTGATATAACAATTCCTGATGAAGGGATATCATTACGGTTAATTTTACGTCGTAATACCGATCAGTCATTTCCTGCTGCGTATATTATGGACCTTATTTTTATTCTTTCGGATAAATTTTCAGGTAAAGCTATAAGCAATGTTCAAGCATTAACCTTTAAAGCAAGTGAACAATCCATTGGATTGGCTTTAACAAGAACTATTGCTGCAAAGATTAACGATGACTTTTTTCTTGTCGCATTGAGTCGAAATCATCCATTTCTTGATCGAAATTTACAATTGATGCGAGAATTAGATTGGATGCGTTTGGTGTTAACGGATAAAAACGGGCGTATAAGTGAATTAACCTTTGCAAAAGGACCAACAGGTAAGTCTATTTTTAATGAAGTTATTGGACAATGGCTTGCACAACAAGATAAGTTAACAGTTCTTGGTCAAAAAAATAAAACATAGATGCAAAAAAATAAACGGCTGTGAAGAATTTTCTACGACCGTCTTTATCAATTATATACCACATACATTCACTAAATCTTTACATATCAATAACTTAAAGAATTCGATAGACCAATTTACCCGTATAAAGCCAATATATGCCTTTTTTCATTTTTACTTTAAGAATGTGCAAACCATTGGCTTTATACTTAACTCTAGGTTTTACACTTGACTTTGAGATAAAGTAGAATCTTTGATAAAGTTTTGCACTTTTTCAAATGCACGCATTTCAATTTGTCTTACTCGTTCTCGACTAATATTAAATTCACCAGAGAGTTCTTCTAAGGTTAGTGGGATATCGTTTAAACGACGCGCTTTGAATATACGTTTTTCGCGTTCATTGAGATTGTCCATGGCATTTATGAGCATGGAACGGCGATTTTCTAATTCACTTTTTTCAATTAAAATTTGTTCTTGATCGTTAGATTCATCCACCAACCAATCTTGCAGCTCGCTGTTTTCCCCTTCCTTTGTTCGAATCGGTGCATTGAGTGACGTGTCACCACCAAGCCTGCGATTCATTGAAACAACTTCATCTTCTGTAACATTCAACTGTGTTGCAATTTCTTTTACTTGTTCTGCGTTGAGATCACCGCTATCAAGGGCTTGAAGTTTACTTTTTATCTTACGAAGGTTGAAAAACAAGCGCTTTTGATTGGCTGTTGTCCCCATTTTCACCAAACTCCAAGATCGCAATACATACTCTTGGATTGATGCTTTAATCCACCATATTGCATAGGTTGCAAGACGAAAACCCCGTTCTGGTTCGAAACGTTTAACAGCTTGCATGAGTCCAACATTACCTTCTGAAATGACTTCCCCAATGGGGAGTCCATAGCCCCGATATCCCATCGCTATTTTAGCTACGAGACGCAAATGACTGGTTACCAGCCTATGCGCAGCTTTTAAGTCATTATGCTCACGGTAACGCTGAGCTAACATATATTCTTCTTTTGGTTCAAGCATTGGAAAACGACGGACTTCCTCTAAGTAACGATTTAAACCGCCATCACCTGTTATTACTGATAACAAATTCATATGGGCCATATAGCACCCTCCTTTTGTCTGAATTCCCTGATAAGGCAAATTCTCTGTTTCAGATAGCGAACTACCCTTGTAACCTCACTTTAGCATATTTTTGAATTTTGTTCAAAAAAAGATATTTTATTGTCAAATCTTGAGAAGGAGAAAAGTTTCAATTCATTTTTTTAAAATGCTTAATAAGTTTAGCCATATCTTGAGGCAGCGGTGTGGAAAACGACATAACTTTACCGGTAGAAGGATGTTCAAAAGTAAGACTTGCAGCATGGAGTGCATGTCGGTTGAATTGATCTATTACATTTTTAATAATGGGATTAAGGGTATTTGACTTTGTTTTAAAAGCATTTCCATAAACCGTATCACCTACGAGAGGATGTCCGATATGAGCCATATGAACACGGATTTGATGGGTACGTCCGGTTTCCAAGCGACATTCCAGAAGGCTAGCAAAAGACGTTGAGTCTGGATGAGTACCGTATTTTTCAAGCAGAGAAACATGTGTAACAGCATGACGAGCATAAAGATTTTGGCTATGAATAACAGCTTGCTTTGTTCGGTTATGGGGCGAACGACCAAGTGATGCATCAATTGTCCAGACATTGCGCTGAGGTGCCCCCCAAATCAAGGCATGATAACGTCGATCTAATGCGCAGGTACGTCCATGATCAGAAAATTGAGCGCTAAGACTTTTATGGGCAAGATCATTTTTTGCAACAACCATAACACCGCTTGTATTTTTATCGAGACGATGGACAATGCCAGGGCGTTTAACACCACCTATACCAGATAAACTATTACCACAGTGGTAAATAAGAGCATTAACCAACGTACCAGTCCAATTGCCATTCCCAGGATGAACAACAAGACCAGCTGGTTTATTAATAACGATGATATGATCATCTTCAAAAAGGATGTCCAATGCGATAGCTTCAGCGCTAGGTTCTGCATCACGAAGATCAGGCATTGCCAATTCAATTATTTGGTTAATTTTTAATTTTGTTTTTGGTTCCTTTATGAGATGACCATCAATCTTAAGACAGCCTTCATGGATGAGGGCTTGCAAACGTGAACGTGAGAGCACATTATGGTATTGTTTTGCGAGCCACTGGTCAAGACGTTGCCCAAGAGCACCTTCATCCGTTATTTTCTGTATTACCATACGATTCCTATTAAGTTTTTAATAAGATTCTCTTACCAGTATGAAATTGCTTTACTATCAAGAAATTCTTTAATTCCCCAATGTCCCCCTTCACGGGCGCGCCCAGAAAATTTTACACCTCCAAAGTAGCTTCCACTGGGTAACCCATGTCCATTAACTTCTACCATACCAGAGCGTACTTGTGCTGCAATACGACGACATTTGTTGCGATCTTGTGATTGAATATAATTTGTAAGACCATACTCAGTGTTATTGGCTAAAGCGACGGCTTCTTCTTCTGTACTAAAAGCAAGAATCGAGAGAACTGGACCAAAGATTTCTTCTTTAAAAATACGCATATGAGGTTTTACATCAGCAAAGACTGTTGGACGAACATAATAACCGCGTTCCATTCCTTTTGGTAAACCAATTCCGCCTGCAACAAGAGTTGCACCTTCATCAATTCCCGATTGGATAAGTTCTTGAATTTTATCGTATTGTTTTTTTGAAACGACAGGCCCAATATGATTTCCTTCTTGGTAGTTTGGTCCTACTTTTGTTGTTTCTGCAATATCTTTAGCTATTTTTACGGCTTTGTCATAGATGCTCTGTTCCACAAGCATACGAGTCGGTGCATTACAACTTTGTCCACTATTATAAAAGCAATGTCGTGCACCACGTTGAATAGCATCTGAGTCGGCATCAGCAAAGATAATATTCGCTCCTTTTCCCCCAAGTTCCAGACAGACTCTTTTTAAAGTTGCGCTGGCATTTTTCGAAATATCTTTTCCTGCTCTGGTTGAACCAGTAAAGCTGATCATTTCTAAATCTGGATGTGCAGAGAGGTAAGAGCCGACAGTCGCACCATCACCATTGATTAAATTAAAAACACCGGCTGGAAGTGCTGCTTCATCTAAAATTTCAGCAAAAAGCATAGCAGAAAGAGGCGCAATTTCAGAGGGTTTTAACACCATAGTACAGCCAGCCAAGAGAGCAGGGATAACTTTAAGCGTTACTTGATTCATGGGCCAATTCCATGGCGTAATTAATCCTACAACGCCGATAGGATCGTAGTGAAGGATGGCTTGCTCATTTCCCTTTATTAAAGTTTCTTGGAACGAAAACTCTTTATAAGCTTTGATAAAATTGCGAATATGAGAACTTCCGGTTGCAGTTTGCGCATTAAGCGCCATATCAATCGGTGCTCCCATTTCCATTGAAATAGTTTTTGCCATGTCTTTGGAACGTTTTTCATAGATCTCTAGAATTTTTTCAACGAATCCAAGACGCTCGCTTGGTGACGTTGTTTTCCATTTTTGAAACGCTTCTTTAGCCGCGTTAATTGCCTTATCGGCATCTTTTGTACTTCCAAGGCTAATGACAGCACAAGCCTCTTCTGTTGATGGATTAATGACGTCAAAGTCGTGAGGAGTGCTTGGATCATCCCATAGACCATTGATATAAAATTTCCGTTTGTTAAACATAATTGGCTCCCTTTTTTCTATTTGTGTTTATGTCATTATGATTATCTTAGTCTAAGCCTTTTTAAACGAGGATAACAAGGGTAATCTTATAAAAACGCGAGAAACTAGATTATATTATGGTAATTGAGCATGAAGAATTTAATAGAGCAATGCTTATATAACTATTTGTATTATCGAGACTAATTTCTTTTATGAACAGGGAGAGAAAGAGAGGTATAGACAATTTCCTTGAAGCTTTTTTTATCATGAAGTTTTTTTCAAAACGAATGGAATACGCGCTATACGACACCATAAACTGGGTAGTTGACGTCGTAAATAGGAAGAAAAAACATTATGAATATGCATTATGGCATTATTTTTTTTATTGAAAAGTAGCTATCAGCAAAAGGTTATTAACCTTCATACGATAGTCTCTATGAATTCTTTTTGAAAAGATTATTTTTCTCATTGCTATAAATTTGTTGGGTGCCATGCATAATTCGAAAACAAAATCTATTTCTACATCTTCTTTTTCTGATGATGGTACAAAAGGTGCATCAAGAGAAGATTTATCTATTAAGATTACCGAGATATTTCCTTATCCGGAAGTGTGGAAAAAGGCATTTACCCTCGGAAAAAATGTCCGTTTTACGCGTACCCCAGAAGTTGAGATTTTGCGTCGTCGTATAGAAACAGATCCAATTTTTGCAAAACAGTTTAAAATTTTTACGAAACAAGATCAAAAACAAATTACAGATATTGTACGCTGTAATAAGAAAACGAAAAATGCTCTATCCACAAAAAAAGTCATTAATCCTCAATCAATAGAGAATAAAACGTCAGTTTGTCATTCAACAGTTTTACAGCAGTTGTCACGACAGACTATTGGTATGTCACCAGAAAATATTCCGCTTAAGGAGGATAAACAAGAACATAAATTACCAGGAGAAAATGTGCTACAAAAAATGAATCCTGCTTTGCACCTTTCCAATGATGCATTTTTTGAGTGTGAATCTTTGATATTTGAATATGTGGATACTCAAACTTCAAAAGAGGATGCATCGATTGACACAAAAAATGAAATTACACCTCATATTCCTTCTGCCTTTGATGAGTCAATAACTGCTCTTTATCGTGTTCTTGAATACCGCTTTCCACAACTCTATGATTCAATTACATCAGAATCTCCAGCAGAAAGGATGCGAGGTGTTGAGCAAATTTCTGATTTAATGCATACAAATAATGATACGGCTAAAAAGTATCATTCTAAGCTTTCTGTTGAAGATTGTGTCCATACGTCAAGTGATGCAGAGGCGTTAAACAATACTGAGGCGTTAAGCGGTGCTGGGGCTCGTATAGAGACTGAAAATAGCAATAATACTATCGCTAATAATACCGTTGATTGTGTAACAAAAGATGTCACAAAGAATTCAAAAGATTTGTCTGTGATGCAAGCAAACGTTAAAACTAAAATATTCCAATCTAGCCGCGCGCCATTAGGCAATTATGATTCTGCTTTTGTGCAAAATATGCACTCTGTTGACTGTGATGTTTATGAGTTTCCTCCGGTCAGTTTATTACAGAAACCTGTTTTTCATGAAGGTACGATGATTCCTCAGGAAACATTAGAACGTGGTGCTGGACTTTTGGAAAGTGTTTTGGAAGATTTTGGTATTAAGGGTGAAGTTATCCATGTACATCCAGGGCCAGTGGTTACAATGTATGAATTTGAGCCTGCTGCGGGTGTAAAGTCATCGCGCGTTATTAATCTTTCTGATGATATTGCACGTTCTATGTCTGCTATTTCTACACGCGTTGCTGTCATTCCTGGACGTAATGTTATCGGGATTGAGTTACCCAATGCGGTTCGTGAAACCGTTTATTTACGGGAATTAATCCAAACACGTTCTTTTCGTGAAAGTGAATTTAAACTTGCTCTTGCTTTGGGGAAAGGGATTAATGGTGAACCGGTCATTGCAGAATTAGCAAAAATGCCTCATTTATTGGTTGCGGGAACAACAGGATCAGGAAAGTCTGTTGCAATTAATACAATGATTTTGTCGATTCTTTATCGTATGACACCAAAGCAGTGTCGTTTGATCATGGTTGATCCTAAAATGTTAGAGCTCTCTGTTTATGATGGCATACCACATCTTTTAACACCTGTTGTAACAGATCCTAAAAAAGCAGTAACAGCTTTAAAATGGGCGGTTCGTGAAATGGAAGAACGTTATCGCAAAATGGCTAAGTTAGGTGTGCGTAATATTGATGGTTTTAATGCACGCGTTGCACTTGCAGCTCAAAAAGGCGAGACGATCATGTGTACTGTACAATCGGGCTTTGATAAGGAAACAGGGGAAATGCTTTATCATGAAGAAGCCATGGATCTCACGCAGCTTCCTTATATTGTTGTGATTGTTGATGAGATGGCTGATCTTATGATGGTGGCAGGGAAAGAAATAGAGAATGCCATTCAGCGCTTAGCGCAAATGGCGCGTGCGGCAGGTATTCATCTTATTATGGCAACGCAGCGTCCTTCTGTTGATGTTATCACAGGGACAATTAAAGCGAACTTTCCTACCCGTATTTCTTTTCAAGTAACCTCAAAAATTGATAGTCGTACGATCTTGGGTGAACAAGGTGCTGAAACGCTTTTAGGTCAGGGGGATATGCTTCATATGGTAGGTGGTGGGCGCATCGTGCGCGTTCATAGCCCTTTTGTCTCTGATGAAGAAGTTGAATCCATCGTTGCACATCTTAAAATGCAAGGAAAACCTGATTATTTAGCAACGGTAACGGATAATGAAGACGATAACAAAGAGGATGCTTCTGCTGATTCAACGGTTGGACTTTCTGAGGACGAAGATTTTGATGAAGAGAGTGAGGGACTTTATAATCAAGCTGTAAAGATTGTTATGCGTGATAGAAAATGTTCAACGTCTTATATTCAGCGTCGACTTTCAATCGGCTATAATAAAGCAGCTTCTCTTGTCGAACAGATGGAAGAAAAAGGCATTGTTGGAGCCGCTAATCATGTTGGAAAACGTGAAATTCTACTCAATGAAGGGAAATAAACAAGCACATTTTAAAATGGGCAATTTTTAAAATGTCTGACAGTCATTATTTAAATGTGCTTGTTTTATTTTTTCAGAGAAAATGGGCTACACGTATTTATTTTTTATCATAATATTAAAAAATTGAGTAGAGAGTCATAAAGCAAAAGTGATTTTTTGTATTAAAATTGCTGATGAGGTAAACAGGCTGATATCAAAGGAGATTGTAAGATATTTTTAATATTTCTCAATGATCTGGAATGTAAAGAAATTAAACAAATCTTTATATGAAGACCGATGATGTTTGTTTTCTATTCTATTTACAGAGAGATTCTTGAGTAAAATAGTGTGGTGATGTATTTTTTGTTTTTTTCTGTCTCGATTTTAATGAAAAAAAGGTCTTTGGGCGATTATGGAGAATATCATAAGAAGAGTGTCCAATATACAAGGTCTGTTGCGTTGGGTGCTTTAAAGCGCTACGCTGAATTTATTATCATTTGATACTGTCAGTGCAAGAAAGATATTCTTACGAGACTTTATTTGAAAAAGAAATTTTTAATTTCGGATTTTTATCATGCAATATACTGATTTATAATGATAGTTTATCATTATTTGTGTGAATAAAAGTCTCCAATATCGTAAGATTTTTTCATTTCAAATCTATTCCATGTTGAATAGTCAAAACCATCTTTTTGTATATCATAAGTTAAGTTAGCGTATGGGTAAAAAACATTTAAAAAAGGAATTTAAATGCCTCTGATGAGGACATTCAAATGCCAAAAACTATTGGCAACATGAGGAGCTGGAAAGCATAATGATGGTGCTAGCTGATTTTTGCGTAAGTATAAAATGGTAATACACAATGCTTTGATATCTTCTATGGTGATCTTTATAGCGCACCATTTACGGGGGACATCGTAAATAAGTTTGGGGATCGTGGATATATCTCTTTAAAACAGGCGCATGAATGCGCAAAATTAAGTGTATTCTTTTTTTGGTGACTATTTTATGTGAGGATCATGTTCCTATTAAGGTGACAAATCTTATTACCTTAATAGGTGAATAAGTAACAGTGTTAGGGAATTCTTTTTATTTTTGTTTTGTTGGTGAAGCAGTCAAAATTTTGCTACAGACAATTGATACAAGATGTCAGAGTATTGTAACCAGAGAAGGTACTTGTAAAAGATTAGCATTATTCGTTTGAGAGTAAATCCAATACTTTTTTAGTTTTAGTTATGCCATTAAAAGAAGATGAGTTGAAGTTAAATACAAATGAATTAAAATGTAAGCAAGAAGCTTTTCGTTTTACACCAGAGCTTTTGCCGCGACCTTTTACGTGGAAAATTGATAGCAATGGTTTATTTTGTGAAGTTTCAAAAGAGTTAGCTGAAGTTGTTGGGCCTCTCTCTTCCTCTATTTTAGGATGTAGTTTTCATGATCTTGCTTATCAATTTAATGATGAGCGGTATCGGATTCTTAGCCGTTTTATTGAAGCGGCTGTACCTTGGAATGAAGAGATTGTTCAATGGCCTGTTGATGGCTGTTCACAATGGCTTGATGTTGAGTTATCTGCTTTACCAATTTTTGATGTTAAAAAGAAGCTTAAGGGATTTTGCGGCTTTGGTGTTTTAAAAGTACGAGAAAAAGTCCAAGAAAAAAGAGATGAAAAGCTGAAGACGGAAATGCCGTGTCTCTCTGAGATAGAACGATCAGCTTTTCGTGAGATTGCCGAGCAATTGCGTGATGAATTGAATTCATCGGAAAAAGAAGAAGAGAATTTTTTTGAAGAGACAGCTATTCAGTTACCATATGCACAGACATTGTCGGTAAATGCTATAGAACAGGCTCTCATAAAAGAGCCAGCTGCAGTTTTATCATTGTTGGATACAGCAACTGATGGTGTTTTATGGTTGGATAAACAGGGCTTTATTCAATCAGCGAGTAGGGCAGCCTTAGCATTAATGAGTTATGAAATAAATGAACTACGAGGACAGCCATTCTCTTCATTATTTACTTTGCAAAGCCAACCTTTGGTTGAAAAATATTTTAAATCAATCGGTATAGAGGGGAAAAATCAGGTTTTAAATCGCAGTGAAAGCGCTGATTTAATGACGAAAAATCATAAAAATATAACTGTTTTGATAACGATTGTATTTTTGGCAAAGCAAGGCAATTATGCTGTTATGTTGCGTGATATAACACAAACAGTTCCATCAGGAGAAAAAAAAGCAGAAGAGGATAAAATCGTTGGAGTTGTTCATGAAATACGAACACCTTTGAATGCTCTTATTGGTTTTGCAGAAATTATGAGAGAAGGCCGTTTTGGTTCGATAGAAAATGAGCGCTATCATGGATATTTACGCGATATTATTTCCTCTGGAAAACATATATTATCGCTGATTAATCAATTACTAGAGTGCTCGAAGATAAATTATTCTGATTCCGATAACCAGATTGATACTTCCCTTATTTCTGAAACATTTGATGTGATATCTTGTTTACGTGCGACGATCGCTTTTCTTGAAACTCAAGCTAATCAGAACGGCATTATCATGCGTATTGTTGCTCCACCTCACGTTCCATTTATTCCTGTATCACGACAAGTGTTTCGCCAGATTATATGGAATCTTCTCTCTAATGCCATTCGTTTTACGCCATTGGGTGGGCAGATTATTGTTCACGTTTCTTATAGAAAAGAACGTGTAAAAATTTCAGTGAGCGATAATGGTATAGGGATGAGCGAAGAAGAGATTATACAGGCACTGCAACCTTATGGCCAAGTAGAGCGCAAAGATGGCCGATCTGGTGATAGCGCTTTTATGGGAACAGGTTTAGGCCTCCCAATGTGTAAAGCAATGGTGGAAGAAAGAGGAGGACAATTTTTACTGTTCTCAAAACCAAATCATGGAACAACTGTGGAAATGTTTTTTCCTCTTGTTCCATGAGGTTAATCATGCATAAAATTATTTTTTCTTAGCCAAAAGATCTCTAATTTCTATTAAAAGTTGTTCTTCTGAAGACGTTTTTTTGGGGCTTTCTTCTTCTTTTCTACGAATTTTATTCATAGCCTTAACGAATAAAAAAAGAACCCAAGCAATAATGAGAAAATTGATAAGTAAAGTAATAAAGTGTCCATAGCTAATGGTTGCTCCAGCTGCTTTGGCGGCACTCAATGTTGCTTGTTTTTCGCCAGCAAGTTGAATAAACATATTAGAAAAATCAATCCCACCTGTAATCAGTCCAATGATTGGCATAAAAATATCATTGACAATTGAGTTGACCAAGCTACCAAAAGCACCCCCTATAATCACACCGATAGCAAGATCAATCATATTACCTTTTAGGGCAAATTCTTTGAATTCTTTAAGCATTGTGTTTTCCCCTTTATGTAAGTGATATACGGTAATTTACTTACCGCTTTTGATGAAAAAGGAAAGGGCAGATTTTATTTTTAGGGTTATATTACGATATTAATATCATTTTCAAAGAACTTTATAAGGTTTAATAAAGAGCTTTAGGATTCTATTTGAATGTACATAGAACATTTCCTAGAAAAAAGCTTTTTTGATAAAAATTATATCTGCTTTTTTCAACAGAAAGTAGAAAACTGTAGCTTAATTTATATAATTGTCTCAAGATTTTTATGTTAACATTAAAAAGAGAGATTTTTACACAATACCACAAAATGGGCAGTGTTGAAAGCTGAGCTATCAGAAAGTTTCTCAAATGAAGTACATATATTGGCATAAAAAGAGAGTTAAGAATAAAAAATCTATTTCAACCCTGGTGGGAGAAATGGATAGAGAAGGTGAGAGTAAGATTTACAACTTAATTTCTCTTAATTTAGCAAGCGATAATAGCGATTAGGGGCATATTAGAGCTTATCTAAAAGCTATTTGTATTGTGTTACATGAACTGAAAATGGCGATCACCGATGGAAGGTAGCACATTTCATTAACTGGAAGATTGTATTAGTTTATAGACAGGAGAACTATAGGGTTAGCAAGATCATTTTGATTTGGAAGTTGTTGGTATGATAGGATGTGGGTTCAATGATCAACTGTCATCATTTCGACCATGTGTTCGACAATTACTTTTAGTGCTTCTGATGATAAAGGTACGCGAAATTCTGTTGTAGCATCGCGCTTTTCTTTCATATTTTCAGCAGGGATAGTCCATATATCATTATCAATTTGGTCTTTATGAATATGACGTAAAGAGCTAGAGCGAGCGCCTGTAAGGATAAGCAAACGCAAAGCCAGTTGTGTCATAGTTTTTTTACAAGGTGTTTTATAAAAAGCTGGCACATCTTTCCAATCCATTGCTGGTCTATTAGTGATCTTATGACGTTGTTTTCCTAAAAGAGTGCGTGCTTTTGTTGTTGCTTGTAAATCAACATCCAAACCCAAAGCCGCCACATGTTTGAGACAAATATTAAGACGGTTTAGTGCTTTCTCTGCTGTTGTAGCTTTTGTATGCCAAATAGGAACAAGC